>DOJM01000295.1:1257-2784 GCA_003529225.1 Paenibacillus sp. | reverse complement strand
AAGTACTAACTGAGGCCACAGAAATTGGTGGGTACATGGAAATGCCGTTTATGACTGGGGATACTGTTACAGGTTCATATAATAATCAATGTAAAGTGTATGATCGTGAAGGCGAGTCTTGTCTTCGTGATGGGGGAACGATTATCAAAACAGAGCAGTCTGGACGCAAAGTGTTTTATTGCCCAAACTGTCAGCATGACGAATAGCCCCAAAATAGGGGCGCATGTTAGCATTCGCNNCGCGTAGTTTGAAACTTAAACAGGTAGATGTACGAGATACACGGGACTGTGCTCTCTTTTGCCAAGACAAAGGGATTGCTTCGATTGCTCACACACCCTATGGGATTAACATGGCGGCTGGTGTAGATGATGTTACTCCGCGAAAGGTTTATATAGCCTCTCTCTTAAATGATCTGGGGATTGCAGAATCTTGTGGTTCATTAGGCATCGTTGTTCATTTTGGACATTTTGGTGGAATGGAGCCGTTACAAGGCTATCAAAATATTATACAATGTATGAATGAGGTGCTTCAGTCCTGGGATGGACGTACTAAGCTGCTTATAGAGAATCAAGCGGGCAACCATGGAAATGAAGGAATTACACTTGAAGAACTCGTGAAAGTTCGAGAGCTTAGCCAATTTCCGGAGAAAATAGGATTTTGTTTGGACACCTGTCACGCTTACGCAGCTGGTATCTGGAACCCTGAGCGAACGGAAGACTTCCTTGAGCGAGGAGAGCAACTTGAATTTTGGCCACATCTTGTTGCTGTTCATTTAAATGATTCTAAGTTTCCCTTCGACTCAAGACGCGACAGGCATGCTGGAATCGGACAAGGACATATTGGAGAGCAGGGGCTGAAAAGCTTATTGTCCTCCAAGCTTTTACGAAGCTCAGCTGTTGTCATGGAAACTGAGAAGGGTGCGGATGGCAGTCACCGAAAAGAAATTGCTACTGTGCGTGGTTGGTTTGAAGCGGAGGCGTAATTGTGATTCATATCTATATGGATGATCTTCGAAAGGTACCTAAAGGGTTCGTTCTGGCTCGTTCGACGGAAGAATGTCTTCTAATGCTGCGTGAGTGCGAGGTGGATATTTTATCACTGGATTACGATATGGGGCTGGGTGATTATTCGGGTGGAGAAGTTGCCAGATGGATCGTACTGGAAGGACTGTTCCCCCGAGAAATCTATTTGCACACTTCCAGTCTGTGGGGGCGAAGAGAAATGTATGAGATTTTATATACTGCTAAACCTGAGGGGATGCTTTTGGTAAATGGTCCCCTGAGTTCTGATAAGCTTCGCGATATCGCCGAGGAGACGGACTTGAAATGAAGGCAATGAATGAAGTGGAATTACTGGAGGCGCTCAAGAGTTCAGGAGAACCGCTTGTAGTATTCTTACACACTCCATTGTGTGGTACTTGTAAGGCTGCTGAACGAATGTTAGAGGTGGCGTCTCATTTATTGCCTGCTGAACTCCAGATGGTTGGAGGCAATGTGAACATGCTGCCGAATTTGGTACAACAATATC
>DOJM01000295.1:862-1195 GCA_003529225.1 Paenibacillus sp. | reverse complement strand
AGTTGAGCGAGTACTGGAATACATAAGGAGTGTTATATCATAATCATTTCATTACAACATTTATCTCTCCGCAGAGAAGAAAGCTTAATCTTGGACGATGTGTCGCTAGAAGTTAAAGAAGGTGAGAACTGGGTCATTTTGGGACGGAATGGCTCCGGTAAAACCACAATTTTAGAGATGATGACAGGTTATTTGTTTCCTAGCAAAGGGACTGTAGAAGTGCTGGGTTATAAATATGGGCAATGTGATATACGTGAGGTTCGTAAAGAAATTGGCTATATCGGGCCTTCCTTGATGGAAAAGATGAGCTTAAATGATCCGGTGTGGGAGGTC
>DOJM01000295.1:0-838 GCA_003529225.1 Paenibacillus sp. | reverse complement strand
AATCTAGGCAATATGGCATTTCATCCTTTTGGGACCTTGTCACAGGGGGAACGTAAAAAAGCTATGTTGGCAAGATGTCTTATGGCTGACCCTAAGCTATTAATTATGGACGAGCCATGTGCTGGCCTTGATCTATATGAAAGGGAAAAAATGCTGGCTGAAATAGATAAGCTGAGACAGCGTAATGTTTCTGTAGTGTACGTAACTCACCATGTGGAAGAAATTGTCCCGCTTTTCACGCATGTTGCATTAATTCGTGAGGGGAAGCTAGCTGGATCTGGACCGAAAGAAGAAGTATTAACGAAAGAAATGATCTTGGCCACTTATGATATTCCTGTTGATGTTGAATGGGATAGCGGTCGTCCCTGGATTAAAATTAGACCTGGAGGCAAAACGATTTGAACGATTTAAGACAAGATACCGAAGAGCAGAACCTTGCTCCGGAAGAAGACGTGTATTCCCGATATATTTGTACAGCTAATCACGGATTTGCGCCTTATGCGCAAGAAGAGCTTCGCCGTTTATTCGGTGCTGTGAAGAGTACCTTGTTACTACCAGGAGAAATCTTTCTGGCTACATTGCAATGTGAACCTGAGGAAGTAACGCGGCTACTCTCACAGAATCTTCCCATTTTCCTGCGTCATATACAGCCTGTTCAGTTTCAGGATGAAGGAACCATGGAAGCTCTACAGCGTTTGGCGGTGTATTTAAGTCGCCACGCTGAGCTTGAAGGTGAGAAGGTATCCCTGAACGTTCGTAAAGGTGATCCATCCTTTTGGCAGGAGAGTCCAGGAGAACTTCGTGAATGGCTCCAAGAGCAATTGCAGAGCTTAGGCGC
>DOJM01000195.1:2479-2705 GCA_003529225.1 Paenibacillus sp. | reverse complement strand
CTTGGATAAATCCCTAAACGTAGTTTCATCTACTTTCACTAACGGTTTAAAAATATCCAAAGGGTTGTTCATAATAATCGTACCTTGCTCTCCGTTGCTAAGCTGAACACTTTTACCTACGAAGTTCGGCAGTAAATGTCCAATCAAAGCTTGTACCGCATTTCCATTCAGCTTGCCAAAGCCCAACTCATGCACCTTACGCAGAACGGTAATCAGCCCTTGTTTG
>DOJM01000195.1:0-2304 GCA_003529225.1 Paenibacillus sp. | reverse complement strand
TCATGATGCTGAAGCGCCACCAGAGCGGTCTTCTCGTCATTCATAGATTTAAGAATAATATCGTATCCATACGAAGTGTGACGCTTTAGTTCTTCAGTTTCCTCAGGGGTTAAGATCCCCGTCTTATTTAAGATAGATGGGGCGATCTGACTCTTTCCTATGTCGTGTAAATACCCTGCCCGGCTAATCTCGTAGCGTTCTTCTTTGGTATAACCTAACCAAGTCGCTATGTAAAATGATAGCAGTCCGACCTGTAATGAATGATTGTATGTACCAACGTCTTCTCGTTCAAGCAACAGCAATAAGGAAACTACATCCTTATGTTCATCCATTTTTTCCAGCAAGGGCTGCAACGTNNGCGTGAAACTACCCTTGCTGAGTGCTTCTAGAAAAATAGATTCATAGTTTTGGATCGCTAGATCAAAGTTTCCATTCAGGCTTTGCTCCAGATTCGTTCCCTCATTATCCATCGCAATGCTGCGAGGTTCAATATCGACATAATCGATACGATGTCTCATCAGGAGGGTGATTTCTTCTTGGTAAACAATTGTCCCTTTTGGGAGCACGTGTAAACCAACACTATTAAAAGTGTCCAACATAAGGCAATCGCCATGTTTGAGATCTGTGACATGAGCTTTCAAAATTCTGCACCCTTCCTATCAATAGGTATATTTTACCTTAAGGATAGCTAAATTATTTCAAAGTCACAATATGGTTAAAGTCTCATTAACACTCTCAATTAGTTCAAAAGACCCCCGCTACATCACCTAAAAAGGAATACTAAAGTCCGCTATCACTTTTCCAATCAACTGATCCTTCGCTACAAAAGGAGTAGCCCAGAGATGAGCATCGTAGCTTATATTCCGGTTATCTCCGAGAAAAAAGTAATGGTCCGACGGAACCGTAACAGGTCCAAAAGTATAGTCCATCCGCTCATTAAGGTAGGGTTCATTGATCCCCGTTCCATTTCTGTAAAGGGCTCCATCTTTAATTTCGATGGTATCACCTGGTAACCCTATCAACCGCTTTACATATCTTTTATGCTCATCACCTGCTACCGGGGGCGTAAACACGACGATGTCTCCATGATCGAGTGTGGTCATCCATAACATTTTTTCAACGATTAGACGGTCATTAATTTCAATTGTAGGAATCATAGAGCCAGTAGGAACCCTCATCGCTTCAGCAACATAAGTTCTTACAAATAAAGATAGGACCACTGCGATAGCAACACTCGGCAAATATTGTTTGATAAATTTCAACATGATTGCTCACCTCATATTCATTTTATAGTCTCTTTGATCGGTGCAGAAGTTTTTTCGCTCGTTCATATTCAGTTCATATTGTCGTCATGTAGGGTTCACCTTCATCGGATATGCTTTCTTTGGTGAATCATTAAGATAGCCAGAATAACAGATGAGGACAGGTGAAGATACAAGTGAGACCAGAAGAAGAAATAATTAAAAAAAAGATGGGTAAACCGCTTCGAATTATACTTATTTCCATGGGGGCTTTAGCTACTGCAATTGTACTTTTTTTAGTGACTGTTTTTGTCGCTAATATTTTCTTAAATAAATCGGACCAAGCTAAAATAAAACCCTATGGTCAGTCTGTAAGCGTCGATGGTAAAAATATGAATGTTTTGATTCAAGGAAAAGGTGAAGAGACAGTCGTGCTCTTACCTGGTTATGGAACAGTGGCACCGGGACTTGATTTTAAGCTGCTAATAGATGAACTATCTCCATTTTACAAAGTTGTCACGATTGAACCTTTCGGTTATGGATTAAGTGATAGAACTGAAAAAGAGCGAACCACGGAAAATATTGTGAGTGAAATTCATGAAGCTGTAAAGCAGCTTAATATTGACCGTTATATTCTAATGGCACACTCTATTTCCGGTATGTACAGTCTGAATTATGCGAACAAATATCCAAACGAAATAAGTGCATTTGTCGGGATTGATAACAGTATTGCAACAGAAGACAGAACAAATGTTAAAATACCAACAGGAAAATTAAAACTACTTAGAAAATCAGGCTTGGGCAGATTGTTATTTAAATCAAGTGGAAACCCCTATGTTGGATTGCCGTTTGATGATGAAACTAAAGAACAATTGAGATTGTTTACGCTTAGAAACACTTATAATTACACTCACTTAAATGAAGTGGAACATATGTCTTCTAATTATAAAGGGGCTCTAAATTCAACTTTTCCAAAGGATCTTCCCCTTTTGCTCTTTGTACAAGGGGATGATACTCTCTTAAAGGATTGGATATCATTGCATGAAGAGCAAGTCAAAAATTC
>DOJM01000183.1:28322-28673 GCA_003529225.1 Paenibacillus sp. | reverse complement strand
ATTTTCTATTGTCCCTATAGCTGTGTATACGGTTATTATTGATGATGCTCCCGGGTCCCTTGATTTATCCAATTCTAATTTCAAAAGTTCAGGATTTCATCAACGATTCGTCTTCAGCTGAAAGATAAGAATGATAGCCCCGCTGTTGTCACATGATATGATTAATAAAAAGAACAAGCAGGAGGGATTTCATTGAAAAGAGACATTCAGCATGTTCCCTACGGCTATGAGCCACCGGTTGAACAACGTAAAGGGACATTAGTGTTTTACGATTCTTTTGAACATATATCCGATCAAGAGCTTGAAACCGCGGCAAAAACAGCAGCAGATCGGCGTTTCACAAAGCTGGTG
>DOJM01000183.1:24703-28315 GCA_003529225.1 Paenibacillus sp. | reverse complement strand
CAAGCGTGAAGACCGGCTGCATGAATGGAAAAGGGAGCAAGGACGTAGCTTTGTCACGGTAGAGAGTTTGGAGGGGAAACGAAAAAAGTATACTCCGCTTGATTCTGCGCTTCGACATCTTGCCGAAATCTATCCTTCGCCGATTTTTTTGTATTTAACACCTGAAGTGGCGAATCAGTTTGCGTCTTATTCCTCTTTTGAAGAGTGGATTGTAAAGATTCGCTTATTGTTGCCATCTGCACCTTCATCACTTCATCCAAGGCTACTGAAATTTCGCCATCGCTGGGATGTTGTTGGAGAAGAGAAAAACTAAGCTTTAATGTGTGCTGCTCTGTTTACGTCTGTAATGGTACATTCTCCACTGATAATGGATAAAACATCCGATGCAAAAACCAAGTATCGCAACAGTGGCTGCCNNGGCTGCCACTGCAACTAGCGCTGTGAAAATATAGGCAGCAATCGTCCAGCCCGCGATGAAGCTGATCAGACCACCTATGAGGCAGAAGACAGCAATCGTTTGGTTAAACTGTTGTTGTGACCAGTCTTCGAGTACATAGTGCGAACGTTCTTTTGTCAGAAACTTAGCAGCCAGTTTAATGATGGGATTATAACCGAACAAGAGTCCGAGTAATCCGGCAAACAAGGGCAGCGCAAGGATCCAGTGCTGTCCTGTTAGCCAAGTCAATGTTACAGAAATGACGATAAACGCCTGATTAGTCTTTACTAATGGCCGAGGAATTCCTTTGGACATATTTTGAATTTTATTCATACCTTTCTCATTGGAATAATAATAGTATACGCTGAGGTTGAGGGAATGGGAAGTAGATAATTATGAGTTGGTGGAGGTAGGGGGAGCTGGACTCCAATGCAGCTATGCGCACAAAAGTAGATGGAAATAGCCCCTTGGAGTGACCACTAGATTACTTTGAATTTAAGTAATTTATATGTTGACATATCTCCGAAAAATATGGTTTTATTATGTAGACCAATTGTTATAATGCAAAGGAAGTGTCAGCTTGTCGAACAAGCCGAATACGCGTGAGGCGATTCTGGACACCGCTTCGAAATTATTTTTTTCTCAGGGATATCATGCAACAGGACTGAATCAGATTATTAAAGATAGCGATTCACCGAAGGGATCTCTTTATTATTATTTCCCCCACGGTAAAGAAGAGCTGGCATTAACATGCATTAACCGGACTAGTCTAACAGTCGCTCAGAAGCTGAACTGTCATATGGAGAGTTGCAATAGTGCGGCTGAAGCAATGGAGGATTTCATTCTCGGCATGGCTATGGACGCAGTAGAATCTTCTTTCGAGGGGATTGTTCCGTTCAGTTTTTGGTTAGCGGCGGAGACCTCTTGTATTAGTGAGGAGCTGCGGACTGCATGTAAATCTGTGTTTATGGACTTGCAGGATGTGATCAAGAAACGCCTTCTGGAAGAAGGTGTGGAGAGCAACACTGCAGCCGATAAGGCTTCAGTAATAGTCTCATTATTTGAAGGAGCGCTTCTTCAGACGCTGACTTTACGGGATGAACAGCCGCTTCTCGCGGCGGCAAAGATTATCCCAGCAATACTTGCTTAGAGATAGACAATAGATAAGAATATCAGGGGGATTAAGAGTGGAAGCAACTATGCAAGGAAAGCAACAAAAGGAAGTAAAGAAGTTTAAAACCATTCCGATTCTAGTCTCTTTACTACTTGCAGGATTTATCGGAATGTTCAGTGAAACCGCACTGAATGTAGCTTTAAGTGATCTTATGAATGTCCTTCAAATTACTCCAGCAACAGCACAATGGTTGACGACGGCTTATCTGCTTACACTGGGAATTCTAGTACCGATTTCGGGTATGCTGCTTCAGTGGTTCTCGACTAGACAGTTGTTTGTTGCTGCATTATGTTTTTCAATACTTGGAACGTTTCTAGCTGCAGTATCACCTAGTTTTGAGTTCCTATTAACAGCGCGTGTGGTACAAGCAATGGGTACAGCGCTTCTATTACCACTTATGTTCAATACGATCCTTATCATCATTGCTCCTGAAAAACGGGGTGCCGCGATGGGGATGATTGGTTTGGTTATCATGGTAGCGCCAGCGATCGGTCCTACTATTGCCGGTCTTCTAATTGAAAGCCTTAGCTGGCACTGGATCTTCTGGCTGTCACTGCCATTCCTGGTGATCGCATTGTTATCCGGAATCCTCTTCATGCAGAATGTAACGAAGGTTACGAAGCCGAAGATCGACATCCTCTCCATAGTGTTATCATCAATCGGGTTTGGTGGAATCGTGTTTGGTTTCAGTAGCGCCGGTGAAGAAGCTGGTTGGGGAAGTCCAAAAGTAATCATAGCTATCGTAGTAGGTGTGGTATCTCTCTTATTGTTCGGTTTGCGCCAAATGAAGATGAAGCAGCCTATGATTAATCTGCGTGCTTTTAAATATCCAATGTTCTCCATTGGTGTGGCTATGGTATTTATTTGTATGATGGTTATCCTGTCATCCATGTTGATTCTTCCAATGTATCTTCAACAGGGTCAAGGGTATACAGCGTTCAAGGCAGGCTTGCTGCTACTTCCAGGGGGGATTATTAACGGATTGATGTCCCCAATCATGGGTCGTCTGTTCGATAAATACGGTCCCAAATGGCTTGTTATTCCGGGCCTGATTATTGCAGCTACTGCTTTATGGTTCTTCTCCAGTATTACTGTAGCTTCTACGGTCGTATTCGTAATCGTACTTCACAGTACGCTTATGATTGGTGTGTCGATGGTATTTATGCCTGCACAAACCAACGGAATTAACCAGTTGCCTCTAGAATTATATCCAGATGGTACAGCGATCATGAATACATTGCAGCAGGTAGCTGGTGCGATCGGTACTGCATTAGCAGTCAGCATTATGTCCGCAGGTTCTAAGAGTTATATGAAGACTGTGGCCGATCCTGCCGATCCAGCTAATATGTTGCCTGCATTCACGCAAGGTGTACAAAATGCATTTATTTTCGGAATGAGTATGGCGATTGTAGGTCTAATTCTTGCGTTCTTCGTGAAAAGAGTAGTCGTTAATCATAAAATGAATACACCAATGCATTAATCATTAAATTTGTAAAATCCCCTTACGGTAAATAGTGGAGAAGGTTCATGTACATATGAACATACCACTGTTAATCGTAGGGGATTTTTTTAATCATAACAAGAAAGAGGGACCTCTCCCCAGATAGAATACCGAGAAGCGTCCGCCACCTAACTTCTTTTTAAGAAAAATGCTGGGCTATATTAGTCAGATACTCTTCTTCATTTGTATTTTCTTTCATATGAATGAGCATTTTTGCATCTTCTCCAACAATGTACCGGAATTGACTTGTCCCATCTGTGGCAGCTTGATATATGGTTTCCGCAACAATTTCTGGAGGCGAAGCATAGGTAGGTTGTTTTTCCATCACACCCAATTTACCCAAAAATGCAGTAGTAAAGGGTTTATAATCCGTTAATGCATCATTAAAAAAGAACTCCATCGATCTTCCACCAAAGTCCGTTTGAATAGCACCAGGTTCAATTAACTTAACTTTAATGTTCTGTGATGCTAATTCATAAGATACGGATTCAGAAAAACCTT
>DOJM01000183.1:19542-24663 GCA_003529225.1 Paenibacillus sp. | reverse complement strand
CCTCTTTCAGCAAAATGTTTTGCTGTAGTTCTCCCAATGCCAGACGAAGCACCCGTTATGAAAATTGTTTTCATTAAAAATTCCTCCTAAAAGTTTTCTGAGCATTACATCTTCACTTGGTACGTTCAAAACTTACTTCGTAAGCACTAACTGCTCCATGTTAGACAACCCTTCGGCTATGATTCTGAGTTTTGCTTTATATTCTTCTATGCCAATTTGGATACAGATGATCTGTGCTGGATGCATTGTATCTTCATAAAGTGAATACTGCTCAAGTAATTGATCTAACTTATGTTGTGATTCCTCTTGTACCTGCTTCAGCCAAATAATCACCTTGTCATACCCAACAAATTCACCAAAATATAGCCTCATCATAAAATCAGATTTCTTAATACTGTCAGCCTCTAGTGGGGCTAGTAAATAGGCGTTAAAATTATCTCTTCCTTTATCCGTGATGTTTAAAAGATTCTTATTAGGCTTACCTTCCTGCTGCACATTTTCCTTAGTTATCAAACCCTCCTTTTCCATTCGAGCAAGTGTAGGATAAATCGTTCCATAACTAGAACTATAGAAATTAGAGAATACATTCTCCAATAACTGTTTTATTTCGTAACCAGTCTTCGATTCTTTCATAAGCATGCCTAAAATAACATCCTGACTGTTCAAAATAGAGCCTCCTTGTAGTTTAGAAATATTTGTATATCACACTTATAATATATCGGACCGATATATACCGTGTCAATATATATCAGATAAATATATTCGATTTATCTTTTGGAGTATTCATTTGCCTAAGATATTTAATGCAGTGGCAGTGGTAGAGTAACTTTACATACATAGATTTACGATGTATAGTTTTCCTAGGTATAAAAGGATAAAAGATCTGGAGGTGCAGACCGTTGAAGGTAAGTAAAGAAATGCTAAAGGGCAGTACAGGCACGTTGATTCTGACTCTTTTATTGGAGAAACCATTATATGGTTATGAGCTGATCAAAGAGCTGGAGCTGAGATCAGAGGGTGTTTTTTCTTTGAAAGAAGGAACCTTGTATCCGATTCTGCATGCGATGGAAAGCGAACGTTGGGTGGAAGCCTACTGGATGGAAGTAGACGGAAGAAAGCGTAAGTACTATAGATTATTGGATGACGGTAAAGAGAAGCTCAAGGAGAAAAGGGCAGAATGGGTTATTTTCAAAGGTGCAGTTGATTCTGTTCTGGGAGAGGGAGGTGTATGATGAAAGAGAGGCAGCAGCAATTTTTGGACGAAGTATGTGCAGAGATTAAAGCGAAAAAAACTCATCTAGAGATACGCGAAGAATTAGCTTGTCATCTAGAAGATTTGATCTGTGAAAAAGAAGCGACCGACATGCCCCGGGATGAAGCAATAGCTTGGGCAATCGCACAAATGGGGAACCCACAAACGTTAGGGAAGGAACTTCACGAAATACATAAACCACGAGTTCCTTGGGGATTGTTTGGAGTTATTGCTTTGTTGTCCGCGATTAGTTTAATCGGAATGGGCTCAGTGGATGCTGGCTATAGTGATATTGTTAAAGGTTCTTTTTTAGATAATGCGCTTAGACGGCAGTCCATAAATATACTCATTGGAATTGTATTGATGTTTGGATTGTACTTCATTGATTTCAGAAGATTAAAGGGACTTTCATGGGTGTTATATGGATTATCTATAACAGGAATTTTAACAAGTATGTTCTGGGGAGTAACAGTAAATGGAATTAATTATGGTCCTCCTATATTTAACATTTTACCTGACATGACATTTTATCGTCCTTATGTTTTGATGGTCGCGTTAGCAGGAATTTTAGTAAATCGTAGGGAAGTACTTCTAAAGAAAACTTGGCAAAATGGGTTGTTCGACATAGGTATTTTGTTAATACCTGCTTTGTTGCTAATCTCTTTAAACTCTCTTCCAGAGTTAGTGGTGTATCTTGCCTCTTCACTAGTATTGTATATATGGGTTACCCGTGAATGGAAAAAGAGTGCGATTATATTAGGGTTCTTTATAATAGTTGGACTAATTTTTATTTTAAATAGTGAGTATTTGCAGGCTAGAATCATAAATGCTATAAATCCATCTTTAGATCCACAAGGATTTGGATATATTTATCAAACTATGCGTGAAGTTATTAGCTCAGCTGGTTGGTGGGGTCACGGATTTGGTTCAGTAGAACTAAAACTGCCGTATGTCTATTCAGATCTGTTACCGGTCTATCTTATTCATTGTTTTGGTTGGGCGGGGGGATTGCTTCTGGTAGCTGTTATAGTCTGTTTTTTTATTAAACTTCTTTCAACGGTACGAGCGATTCGTGAATCCTACGGACAGGCACTTGTTGTTGGTTTGGCATTTTTACTTGCTATAAGACTGGCTTACGGACTTGCCGTCTTAAGTGGAGGGATGATGATGATCTCTATTCCATTTCCTTTCCTTAGCTATGGGAGTCATGTGTGGTTTGAATATGCTGCGATTGGACTTTTGATGGGAATTTATCGTAGGAAGGATATAGGAGGCGTCCAAGATCGCACTGTGCAGCGTTAGATTCAGGATCTTCTTGTTTGTCTAATTATGAAGTATGAATACTTAAGGGAGGTCTCTTAATGGAATGGAAAAAAGTCGGATTAATAAGTGTTGCCATTGCTCTAGGCTTTGTGGGAGGACTCGGAAGTATATATACAACAGATACTGCATCTGCAGCCACAACAGAATCCGCAAGCTATTATAATCAATTCCAGCAGTATGTACAGAAGCCGACATCTCTTGCTAACGCACGAAATTTTTTAATTAACCATATCAAAGAAGTGGATACCTGGACAGCGACTCAGATGACACTCCAGCTCGAGAATGCACAGAAGACTCATTTATCTGTATACTCAGAAAAGGTTTTTCCGGACAAGATGCAGAAAGAGATAAATAGTGCTTTTTCCAAAAGCAAAAATCTAACCTATACCTCACTCATTAATACGATCAAAGATACCAACGTACGCAATGTGTTAATTGAAGGACGGGATAAGGGATATAAGTTGGAGACNNATATCACGAAGGACATCGCAGCTTATCTTGACATCATGGCCACCGAATCTAATCAACCGAGTGTATCTGATGCAGCGATTGTAATCAGTTGGACCGAGTTAACGAATAGAGCGCTTGCAATAGAGGATTTTGTGACGAAATATCCTGCTTCTAACCGTTCAATCGCTCTTCAAAAAGAACTTCTCATTGCAACGTCTCGCTTATTATATGGAACAAGTAATACACCTGCCTATGACTATGATGAGCAAGTTATCAAACCAGAAGTAAAAAAGGCGTATGAGAATGCACTAAATGATAGCAAAGTTGATACTAGAATTCTTTCAATTTTAGAAAAACTACTACAATTACTTAATTCCACGAATAATAAATTCACTCCTGTAATAGAAAAATTTCTAGTTGAAACCGTAAACTCGTAATTATTAGAGTCTGTGCAGACAACATCTGAGAAGAGGCTGGATGAATTGAGAATGGGATCAAGAGGAACAAGAATCGTAGTTTTCGCAGTCGTGCTGTTGTTGTGGACAAACACTATGTTTATGGGCAGTGCTGATGCTGCTTATGTCGGCTCTTCAACAGACTCTGTGCTGCAGCTGATGCAAATGGAGAAGAAGAACCATTTACCGCAAGGTTTTGTCTATCTGGATGAAGTGATTCCAACGGCACAATATGAGATTCGATATTACGGAGATAATAATTTTGTGGGGAGGCGGATTGATGGCTACAAGGTGCCTTTAGCGATATTCTCGCGGACAGCGGCAACAGCTTTGAAGGCTGTAAGTGAAGATTTAGCGAACAAAGGGTATATTCTTAAAATTTATGATGCTTATCGTCCGCAGACGGCGGTGAATCATTTTGTAAGATGGTCACAGAATACCGTAGATACTAAGATGAAACAGCAATATTATCCGCGACTGGATAAACGTAATCTGTTCAAACTCGGATTTATAGCTAAAAAATCAGGCCATTCCAGAGGTAGCACCATCGATTTAACGATCGTAAATAAAGAAACGGGAGCTGAAGTAGATATGGGCAGCCCGTTTGATTTTTTCGGCGATATCTCCTATTACAATACATCCTTGATTAACAAGACTCAGAAAGCAAATCGAGCAATTCTCAAAGAGGCAATGGTAAAACAGGGATTTAAACCTTACAGTAAGGAATGGTGGCATTTTACGTTGATCAAGGAACCTTATCCTAAACAATACTTTGACTTCAAGGTGGAATAACCTAGAACTTGAATGTCCATGTAAGAAGCGATTCACTTTTTTTGTTGAGCTTGATTACCATTAGGATTAGCAGATGCTGGAAACGCACATAATACTAATAGTCAAAAAAAGGGAGGTTTCGAACGGATGAACAAAATCGCGGTTGTTGTAGTATTAAGTGTACTGTTATTGGTAAATGGATTTGGAGGAACTACCTATTCTACGGCTTGGGCAGATGCTAATGAGGTAAAGGTGGTCTTGAATGGTCAGGTTCTGAAATCAGATCAATATTCAGCGTATCCAAACGGTTCTACGGTCATGCTACCCCTTAGAGAGGCATCAAGCGTCTTGAAATATCAAACCACTTATCAAAAAAGTACGGACACCATTACATTAAGCGGAGTCAAACAAAAGATTGAATATAAAGTAGGAGACGACCATATTACCATTAATGATACAGAGAAAAGAGACTTTAAGGATAATGTTATGTTTAGGAAGGAACACTTATATGTTCCGCTCTCTTTTTTCACTAGTGTAGGACTGGTAACCTCTTATAATGCTGAAGCTAATCTAGTGGAAGTATATGCGCCCGAGGTTACTGCAAGCGTGATAGCTGGACTGCTGAGCACTGGACAATTTCAAGAGTTAGAGAATCGATTCTTTAGTGATGAAATGAAGCGTTCGCTTTCCACTACGGGTTTACAGAAATATTGGGCTGATTTTACTACACGAGCTGGTACTTACCATGGGATAAAGTCTACTGAAAGTATTCAAAAAGAAGATCAAATGTCAATACAATGTGTACTTGGCTTTGCTGTAGCGGATGCGTCCCTTGAGTTTATTCTCAATAAGTCTGGTAAGATTGTTGAA
>DOJM01000183.1:4815-19523 GCA_003529225.1 Paenibacillus sp. | reverse complement strand
TAATGATTTAGGTTTAGAACAACAGGCTATGCGTGCGTTCTTTAAGAAGATATTTCTTATTGGATTATGCATAGTCTTTTTTGCGTTTCAATAAACATTCTGAGATGAATGTAAATGCAATGTATTTTTATTGTAAAAAAGGGTTTTATTTGTTGACTTTCACATTCATCGAAGGTAAATTAAAATTTGAAATAATTGTTAAAGCATTTAACTAAATTAGAGAAAAGAGTGGAGTACTGGATGACAAAATCAATAACTGGGAGTAGCCACACAGAAGAACAGCCATTCTCGCTAAGAGCTATCATCCCCCCGCTTCTTGCAATTATCGTCGGTATGATTATGGTTATTCTGGATGGTACGGTGGTTAATGTAGCAGTTCCCAAGCTCGTGGACTACTTCGGCTCCGATCTCCAAACGATTCAGTGGGCGATTACAGGGTACACATTAGCTTTAGCTGCTGTAATACCGCTCGCAGGCTGGATGACTGATCGCTTCGGTTCAAAACAAGTATTTCTGGTGACGCTCACGTTGTTTATTCTTGGTTCCATGTTATGTTCAGTGGCTCAAACTTCTTCACAGCTTGTTATTTTTCGTGTGATCCAAGGTCTTGGTGGGGGGATGGTAGCTCCTATTGGGATGGCTATGGTTTTTAAATTAGCTCCAGCGGAAAGAAGAGGGTCGATTATGGGGATGCTAGGGATTCCCATGCTGCTTGCGCCTGCACTTGGCCCGATATTGTCCGGATGGCTTGTTGAATATGTTAGCTGGCATTGGATCTTCTTGATTAATGTACCGATTGGGATTGTTGGTATTATTCTAGGTGTTAAGTATCTACCTAAGGCGGAGAAGATCGGTAAAGGCAACCTCGATATACTAGGCATTATACTGGCTCCGATTGCATTCTCCATGCTGGCTTATGGGGTAAATGCAGGTGGGTCGAATAGTTGGTCATCGACTCCAGCAATCCTCGGGTTATCTGTAGGGGGAGTTGCGCTGATTCTATTTATAATCGTAGAGCTGCGGCATAAACAGCCATTGCTGGATCTGCGCGTCTTTCGTTCCTCAGATTTCACCCGCGGCATTATCTTAACGTGGGTCATGCAAGCCGCATTGTTTGGGTCCATGCTGTTCGTGCCGCTATACTTACAGCAGATCCGGGCTTATACACCACTAGAGACGGGGCTAATTCTGCTTCCGCAAGCTTTAGCGTGTGTAATCGGCATGCCGCTTGGTGGTAAATTGTTTGATAAGATAGGAGCACGACCGCTGGCTTTTGTGGGTCTGAGCATCATTACAATTACCCTATTCCTACTGTCTGGGATTACGATGACTACAAGTCTTAACACAATTATGATGTATCTTGCATTATTAGGATTTGGGATGGGTATAGCGATGATGCCACTCAATACACATGTTCTGAATGCAGCGCCGCGTGAATTGGTGAGCCGGGTCACATCGCTTACAGCGGCTGCACAGCAGGTGGTTGTGGCCTTTGCGGTCGCAGGCTTGACGGGTTATCTGACAAGTCAAATTACTGTGCATATGGGAGCATTGAAAGCAGGAAGTAATCCTTTATCAGCAGCAGTTCTAGGCTTCGATGATGTATTCTTCCTATCTGGCTGTATAGCTGTAGTTGGTGTACTCATGAGTATTATCCTGCGCAAACCTAAGCTTTCCTCGAATGATTCCTCCTCCGAAGAGGGTNNGCGGATGCAGCAATGATGATGGGTCATTAATTCATACGATACGCTTAGAAAATATAAAAAGGCATCGTTCAGCTTGTATAGCTAACGACGCCTTTTTTGTATGAGAAAATCATTCTATAGATGTTCTGGTTTCTTCTGAGTCCACTGAGGGCTGAACATAACTTTACCGAGTAGCTCCGATGCTACAATGCCCAGTAGAACAAGGGCTGCACCAGCATATCCTTGCATCGATAGCTTTTCAGCGGCGAACCAATAGCCAAACAACGCGGCGAATACCGGCTCAAGGGAGAAGATCAGTCCGGTGCGTGTAGGTGAAGTATATTTTTGAGCAATGGGTTGTAGGATGAAGCCACAGGCACTACAGAGAATCCCAAGTGCGAGGATCGCTATCCATGCCGGTAAGGTCGAAGGAAGCGTAGGTGTCTCGAACAGTGCAGATAACACTAAAGCAAACCCTCCGGCAAAACCCAACTGTAAGATTCCAATATTCAGTGAATCACATTCTTTTACAGCCTTGCCTGTAAATAAGATCTGTACCGCATAGAACACCGCCGAAAGAATACAGAGGAAGTCACCTGGTTGGATTTTCAAGGTAGCGTTTAATGTAAGAAGTCCAATGCCAGCTATAGCGAGTACGGAGCCAAAGACTTGCGGAGGTGCGACTCTTTTTTTGAAAAGTATACGATCTAGTATCGGTACAAATATGACAGTCAGGGCTACTAAAAATCCAGCGTTGGAGGTTGTCGTGGTCTTCAGTCCGAACGTTATACATGTGAACACGCCGAGGAGTAAGAATCCGAGTAGAGCACCGTATTTCAATGTTTTGTTGTCAACTTTTCTTAAACGTTTGTGGAAGATCACTGTGGCTAATATAAAAGCAAGTCCGAAGCGGAGTGCAATCAGATTGAATTCGCCTAACGTGCCTAACCCCATTTTCATAAATATGTAGGAGGAACCCCAAAATAATGTTACAACTAACAGCATCAGCTCAGCTTTGAGCGGTTTCATCTCGTCATCCATCCTTCTTCATTTTCAACTCAATTTAGTATAATACGGCTCTATACATAAGGTAACTGAATGTTTATCATAGGATACATGAGTAAAACTTATGTAATTTAAAAAGGTGAGGGATAGAGGTTGAGCATTAATAAGTATGAGATTTTTCTAAAAGTTGTAGAGCTAGGGAGCTTAACAAAAGCAGCAGATGTGCTGGGTTTTACGCAATCTGGAATTAGCCACACGATTNNATTAATTAGAAATAGATCTGGCGTTAAATTGACGGTAAATGGGGAGCAAGTACTACAGCCTATCCGTGAAATTCTTAAGTGGAATGAAAAATTGAAGCAGGAGGTTGCAGATATACATGGGCTAGAGGTCGGGACCATAACCATTGGTACATTCACTAGTGTATCTGTGCATTGGCTGCCAGGAATGATTAAGCAATTTCGCAGTGAGTACCCCTATATCGAAATCAGGTTGATGGAAGGTGGTTACTTAGAGGTTGAGCAATGGATCGAGGCTGGAGTCGTTGACTGTGGTTTTATTTCTCTGCCTACGCGAGAGAAGTTCGAAGTGATTCCCTTAAAAAAGGACCGGATGTTAGGGATCGTATCCAAAGGAAATCCGCTTAGTGCTCAACCTTTTCTGTCCTTATCCCAAATTGCTAAAGAGGATTTCATCATTCCTAAGGCAGGTTCAGATTATGACGTTAGACGTGTGCTGGATAAGGCGGGCATCAAACCGAATATTAAGTTCTCAGCAGGTGATGATTATGCCATTATGGCCATGGTGGAGAAGGGGCTTGGAATTAGTATTTTGCCAGAGCTTGTATTGACCCGTCAGAATTATAATGTAACAATGCTTGAATTGGAAGAACGTAGTTTCAGATCGCTCGGAATCGCTGTACATTCCATGAAATACGCCTCTCCTGCCACTAAAAAATTTCTGAAGCATGTACAAGCTTGGTTGATGGGGAATCCCTGAACCCTAAGAATACACCGTTTAAAATGAGCAAATCCCCTGATTAATTCAGGGGATTTATTATGAATCAATATCCAAAATAAGGGTTGACGAGGGACGTTGTTCATGAGAAAATGTACGCGCGTACATTTATTGAATACGCTTTCGTAGGAGGGATTTCTATCGCCAGCCGTAAAGAGGTTGCCATACTTGCCGGAGTCTCAGAAGCCACAGTCTCTCGCGTGTTAAACAACGTAGGTCCGCTCAAGGAAGAAACGAAGGAACGGGTGTTGGCAGCTGCGCTCAAGCTGGGATATACACCGAGTTCACTCGCTCAGAGCTTTGCTCGTAGAAGGAGTGGAAACCTTGGTGTAGTAATGCCTTATTTGCCAAAAGCTCGCTTGTTCTCCACGTATTATTTTTCAGAAATATTAAGTGGAATTGGGAGTAAGGCACGAGAAGAGGGTTATGATCTGTTAATGCTGTTTCGAAATGCCGATGAGCCAATGGACTATAACGAATTGTTTAAGATGCGGAAGATTGATGCTTGTATTGTACTCGGTGCCAAAGAGGATCTAGGTGAGCTAGCCTCACTTCGACGTTTGAAGGAGGAAGGTCATCCGTTTTGCCTGATTAATCAGCATTTTGAAGGAGAGGCTTTTCACGAGGTCGATGCTGATCATGTCGAAGGAAGCTGGACAGCGGTCAGGCACTTACTGGATCAGGGCTTTACGAGGATTGCCTTTCTAAACGGGCCAGCATCTTATTCGAACAGCCGAGATCGTTTAACTGGTTATTTGCGCGCTTTGGAGGAGTCTAACCTTCCTTTAGATGAATCACTTCTATTCGAAGGTAACTTCAGTCGTAAAAGCGGTGCTGTTGCTGCTAAGAAGATGTTGCCTCTGCTGAATGAGATTGATGCCATTGTAGCGGCCAATGATCGAATGGCTATTGGATTGCAGCAAGGCTTACAGGAACTAGGCATCCCAAGAGATCGCATCCCAGCCATGGTGGGTTATGATGATTCAGATGCTGCTGAGCTTACTACACCAGCCTTAAGCAGTGTGCGTGTTCCCTTTTATGAGCTAGGAGAAATTGCTGTATCTAAGGTATTAGAATTGCAGGGGAATAGTCGCTCAGAAATATCAACCCCCTCCCAAGTCATCCAGATTAAATTACCGACTGAACTAGTAATACGAGCTTCATCTAAATCTAAGAAATCTGAGGAGGAATAAGATGAAACAGCTGCGCATTGGAATGATCGGTTATAAATTTATGGGTAAGGCGCACAGTAATGCTTACCGCAGTTTACCAATGTTTTTCCCAAAAGCGCTTAAACCTGAGATGTCTGTGATTTGTGGACGGAATGCTGAAGCGCTTGAAGAGGCTGCCACTCAGTTAGGATGGTCGGATTGTGTTACGGATTGGAAAGATCTAATCGCTCGTGAGGATATTGATCTTATCGATATAAATGCTCCCAGTAATGCACATAAGGAGATTGCTCTGGCAGCAGCCAAAGCAGGTAAACATATTTTTTGTGAAAAACCTCTTGCGCTGACCTTGGCGGATTCCCGTGAAATGCTGCAAGCCGCTGTAGATGCAGGGGTTACACATATGGTTGGTTTTAATTATCGCTTTTCACCGGCGGTTAGACTTGCTAAGAAGCTAGTAGAGAGCGGGCGGCTTGGGAAGATCTATCATTTTCGGGCTTGGTTCCTACAAGACTGGATTATTGATCCGGAGTTCCCGTTAGTGTGGAGATTGCAGAAGGAGATTGCGGGTTCAGGCTCACATGGTGATCTGGGTGCGCATCTCATTGATCTGGCACATTTCTTAGTAGGTGATGTGAAGGAAGTCATCGGCATGAGTGAGACCTTCATTAAAGAACGTCCACTTGCTGCTGAAATGACCGGATTAAGTGCCAAAGGGGATAAGGAAGCACCTAAGGGCAAGGTTACTGTGGATGATGCCACATTGTTTTTAGCCCGTTTTGATAACGGTGCCTTAGGTAGTTTTGAAGCTACAAGATTCGCAGCAGGTCATCGCTCTACCAATTCTTTTGAGATCAACGGAAGCCTTGGCAGTGTGGAATTTGATTTCGAGCGAATGAATGAACTTGAGGTTTATTTAACTTCAGATGCTGAGGATGTACAGGGCTTTCGGCGTGTGCTAGCAACGGACCCAGCTCATGAATATGCGGAGGCTTGGTGGCCGCCGGGTCATACGATTGGTTTTGAACATACGTTTATACACGAGATGTTGGAGCTTTCTAACGCGATTGAAGAAGGACGTCAGCCNNGCCAAGCTGTGTTAGAAGCCGTAGAACGCTCTATTGAGCAGCGCCGCTGGGTCGATATATCCGAGATGTAATCTATCAAGCTATGGAGTACTGGTATGGTGGAAGAATCTTTTCCCGCGCTTGCAAGTGTGCGGAGGCTAGAGCTTACTATTACGGAATAATCCTATAGCTAGCACCGTTTGCGAGAGGCAAACGGTGCTGTTTTTTGTGAACAAAGACCGAATCTCCTATTTTCGGACCCCTGAAGGGGTAATCCCTTTATACTGCTTGTACAGCTTGGTAAAATAATTAGGATTGTCGCAGCCCACTTTTCCAGCAATCTCCGTCACTGTGAAATCGGTCTCGAGTAGCAATCGCTCTGCTTCATTTACTCGGCAAAGATTAACATAATCGATGAAGGTTCGACCTGTTAGCTTCTTAAAGGTTTTGCAGAAATGATATGGATTTAGATTTACGGATCTTGCGGCGCTTTCTACGGTCATTTTGTCATCGAAATGATTCTCCATGTACTCTAATAATGGCTTAAAACGTTCGCGATTAAAGGAGTGACGCTCATTTGTTCTACCGGATACTTGTTCAGGTAGAAAGGTGCGAGAGAGCAGGACAAAAAGCAGATGCAGTTGATTCTTGATGACTAGTTGAAAAGCAGGTCCCTTCTGCAGTACTTCATCAACGATGGTATCCAGAAGAGAATAATAAGTGGAGCAGGTCGGTACAAGCTCTGCAGGTTTGACCGGCAGCTGATAACGATTCTCTAAATAAGGGACTACAAAGTGCTCATGCTGAGGATCCTGCTTCCAATCCTTAAATAAAGAACTATGAANNAATCCCGCAGACTGTACCCAACATGCAATCCTCCAGAGGGAACAAACAATACCTCTCCGGGATGCAGTTCGTACGACTTACTGTCTATGTGGAAAATAGCGCTACCTTCTTGCATCATGATGATTTCGAAATGCTCATGCCAGTGTAGAAACAGAATGTTCTGGCCGGCTTTTGCATATCTGCATTCATTAAAAAACAATCGAAAAGGATAGTTGCTTCCTTCTAATTGAGGGTATTCTTTCAGATCATTAGGATAGCTCATATTTCACACAACTCCCACAAGATACGACTATATAAACACAAGATAATAAGAGTTTTTAAGCTCAGAAGCAGTATATACTCGGATTATAGAAATTACTATAAACCAATATTGGAGTGGTCACAAGATGAAGGATACAATGCGAATTGGAACATTAGTGGGTGGTGGAGATGCTATCAGAGTGATCCCGCAAATTGTAGGACATGGATTTGAATCTTTTAGTTTAACCTTCTGGCAAACTACAGGGGAAACAGATCTTGTGGAAACTGGAAAGCGTGTACAAGAACTAGCGGCAGAACATGACTTCGTGATCTCAACCGTTGGGATCTTCGGCAATCCATTGACGAATACGGGTGATAATTCCGATGTAATCGCGAGCTGGGAGCGACTGATTGATCATGCTCATTTGTTCGGAACGGATATGGTATCAGGTTTTACGGGAAGGCTACCAGGGGTGTCCATTGATGAATCCATTCCGAAGTTTACCGAGGTATTTGGAGAGTTGTCCAAAAGAGCAGCGGATCGCGGGTTACGAATTGCCTTCGAAAACTGTTCAATGGGTGGAGACTGGGAATCAGGTGACTGGAATATTGCTCACAATCCATTATCTTGGGAGAAGATGTTCAACGCTGTACCTGCTGACAATATTGGACTCGAATGGGAGCCATGTCATCAGATGGTGCAGTTGATTGACCCGATACCACAGCTACGTAAATGGACAGATAAGATCTTTCATGTACATGGCAAGGATGCCACAATCGCATGGGATATCGTAAAAAAGTATGGAATCCACGGGCCTAAGCCATATGTATGGCACCGTACTCCGGGCTTTGGAGAAACGAACTGGACGGATATCATTTCTATTCTGCGTCAGGCAGGTTATAAAGGAACGATTGATATTGAAGGCTGGCATGATCCTGTTTATCGGGATGAGCTGGAGATGATGGGACAAGTCCATGCTTTAAATTATTTGAAACAATGCCGGGGCGGTAGCTTTGTATCTAATCCGCTGTAACCGTAGAGGGGGAGAATTATGACAGCTCAGTACCGTGTAGCGGTTGCAGGTTGCGGAGGAATGGCTAACGCCTGGATTGAATACGCTTTATCACGTTCAGATACTCAGATTGTTGCTCTTGTAGATATACGATTGGAGTCAGCACAAGCGATGGCAACAAAGCATGAGATTTCCTGTCTAACGTTTACTGACATTAAAGAAGCGATTCAGGCGACTGGAGCTAATCTTGTGTTTGACGTTACAGTTCCGGGAAGCCATTACAGCATTTCCAGCACTGCATTAGAACTCGGATGTAATGTGTTTAGTGAGAAACCACTGGCCGAGACTATGGAAGAGTGCACTAAGATTGTTGAGATCTCAGAAAGAACCGGAAATGCTCATGCTGTGATGCAGAACCGCCGTTACGATCCTCGTATTCGTTCTTTGAAAAAAATCATCGAATCAGGCACGATTGGAAGAACCGGATTTATCGGTGCTAGTTTTTTCCTCGGCGCTCATTTCGGGGGGTTCCGTGATGTCATGGAAAGTCCTTTACTGCTTGACATGGCGATTCATACCTTTGATCAGGCTCGATTTATAAGTGGAGCCAATCCGATATCCGTTTACTGCCAGGAGTTTAATCCACCCGGATCATGGTATAAGGGGAATGCGTCGGCAGTGTGTATCTTTGAGATGTCGGACGGGTCTGTATTTACTTATCAGGGGTCTTGGTGTGCAGAAGGCGCCTCTACCTCATGGGAAGCAGCTTGGCGGATGAATGGGGAAAAAGGAACTGCGATTTGGGATGGTCATGACATGCCATATGCAGAGGTGGTCGTAGCAGGAGATCAGAGCGATAAATTTATTCGCGATGTTGAGCATGTGAATGGAGAGGCTGTTGATATGGACAAAACCTTCCATCAAGGATGTTTGGAGGAAATGTTCCTGGCACTAGCAGAAGAGCGTCCAGCAGAGACGAATTGTAGAGATAACCGTTATAGTATGGCAATGGTATTTGGAGCACTGGAAAGTGCTAAAACAGGTCAGAAAATTGATCTTATCGAGTTCATGAGTGCTTCAGAGCAGTGAAAAGTAGTTGTTAATTTTATCCAAACGATAATGTTCATGTTATGATAGATAAGAACATTATTCGGGGAGGATATTATGTACAAAGCCATTATATTTGATTTGGATAATACATTAATTAATTATAGTGCTTGTGAAATTGAAGCTATGAAAAGAACCTGTAACGATCACAAACTTTTTGTAGAAGATACTGATGCTTGGTCTTTATTTTATGGAGAGTTTTCAGGTCACAATTTTCGCCATTGGATGAACTTTGTTAGCGGTGGAGAGGTGAAGACCATAGGAGAGGTATTGAGATATTCGTTTAGAGACACGCTTAATCTGGAGGAGCTATTTCATAGCAAGTTGTCAGACACTTATTGGGATTATTTTTGCAACTCTTGTTATTTTGAAGAAGGAGCAGAACAGATCTTATCCTCTTTTAAAGATAAATATGATATGGGGATCATCACCAACGGGATCAGTGAANNGAAATGTTCAGATCCATAATGATCTCCGATGAAGTAGGAATCAAAAAACCTAATAAAGAGATTTTTGAAATGGCCCTAAAAGATCTACAGCTAAGTAATCACGAGGTTCTGTTTGTTGGGGATTCTTTACAGGATGATTACCATGGTGCTGTGAATTCTGAAATTGACTTCTGCTACTATAATCGCCAAAATATAGAGGTCCCTAATCATCTCAAACCTAACTATATCATTAGTTCTCTTTCGGAACTTGTAGATGTTGTGGGATTGTAGCAATGCCAGCAAGGAGAACTCAAAATGGATATTAGAGCTTACCAAGAATCGGATATTAGTCAGCTGATCTCATTGTTCTATGAGACGGTTCATTCCGTAAACAAACAACATTATTCACAGGAACAGCTTGACGCTTGGGCACCTAAAGAGGATAAAGCCCTCAAACTAAATACTTGGAGAACTTCTTTGCGTCAAAATATTACTTATGTAGCCGAAATTAATGGTTACATAATTGGCTTTTCGGATATGACATTGGAAGGACATTTGGATCGTCTTTTTGTCCACAAAGATTTCCAAGGCCAAGGCGTAGCTTCTGCTCTCGTAAATAAGCTTGAGCTGAAAGCGAGAGAGCTTGGTCTTCATGAAATGGATACCGAAGCAAGTATTACAGCTAGACCCTTTTTTGAACGACAGGGATACCAGCTTATGATGAAACAGAGTGTGGAACGAAAAGGGGTACTTTTAGTTAATTATCGGATGCGTAAAAAGCTAATGTAATACAAAAAGCAGATTGCTCTAAGGAGCAATCTGCTTTTTTTCAAAAGAAAGCTGTTTAGTCATAAATCAATTTCATTAAAGCCTCCGAGTCAAAACGATCTCCTTGCACTAACCATTGACCATCCACATCAAACATAGTCAGTATTCCCTCCAAAGGGACACGTTTACTTTCTTTGTCATCCTTATCCAACAAAACAAGATCACAAGTGTATTTTAACTCAACAATATCTTTCTTTTGATCGGAAAGGGTGAACTTTAGGTTATCTGGTTTTAAAGAAAGCTTTTGTTTATTAGCGATTTGAAAAGGGATAGTTGTGATTCGGCTTCCTATAGCTTTTTCGGTATAGTATTCAGTAAAGTACGGTTTCATTTCTTCATTTCGCGCTAGAATGGATTCCACAGAAAATAAATCATCAGAAACCTTGATGGTATATTCAACATTTTTGTATTTCTCAGCGGCTTTAGTGGCATCATCCACTTCTGAACTACAGCCCATAATTAACGTTAGGGATAATAAAATCATACTTAAGATCAATGGTGATTTACGCATTCGAACACCTCCATGTAATTGATTCTGTATTATTATACTTATATTACCATACATTGGTTTCACAGCTTCAAGAAGAAAATGATTCAACTCCCTAAATATGGTATGGTGTAAATATTACTATCAATAACCTAAAGGGATGGGATACACTTGGATTTTTTTCCTATTACATACTCACTGTTGGCAACAGACGCATTATTATTACATATAAAAGAGCATTATGAGATTCCAGAACCAGTACAGCTGCAGTATTTTCTTAGAGGCATGAACGATACATACATCTTAGAAACGGCTTTGGAAAAATACATCTTTCGTGTTTATCGTGCGGATAGACGGAGTAGATCGGATATTGATTTTGAATTAGAATTGTTGAACGATTTGCACGAAAAAGGTGTAAACGTCTCCATTCCTATTCCTCGAAAAGATGGGATCATGATTAATGAATTTTGGGTGCCTGAGGGTGTGAAGTATGGCGTTATGTTTAGTTTTGCTGTAGGAAATGAAAAGCCTATTCATGTGGTAGAAGACAGCTACTTATTTGGTCAGTCAGTTGCACAAATCCACAAAACTACGGACAACTTTAAGAGTGAACATGTGAGAGGAAAGCTTGATTTTGAACATTTAATTGAGAAACCACTTCATACGATCAAACTACATATGAACCATCGAGAAGAGGATTATCAATTCCTGTATGACCTTATCATACAGTTAAAAGCGCANNTCAACATCTGGAAGAGGGGCTCGACTGGGGCATCTGCCATGGCGATTTGCATGGGAATACGAATGTGGCTTTTACGGACGAAGGGGAATTAACTCATTATGATTTCGATATTTGTGGTTACGGATGGAGAGCCTATGATATCGCAGAGTTTAGATTGGCAAGAGAGATTCATAGCGGGCATAATAAAGATGAAGTTGAACAGTTATGGGCAGCATTTTTAAATGGATATAAGAGTTTAAGAGATCTTAGTGACAATGATATTAGTGCTGTTCCTATGTTCGTTGCGCTTAGACAGCTTTGGTTATTTGCTTTATGTTTCAGTGAAGGTGAGCTTATTGGTGCAGCTGACTTTGACAATGGATTTATCGACAGTAAAATGGATTATTTCAGAAATTTAGAGGTGATCAAATGAATGATGAATTGGGCAGTAAAGAAGCCATAAAAAGATGGGATAAATACGCAGAACTAATCTCAACTTCGTACGGCGAAAACGGGGATATCCATCGAGAAATTTTTTTGAATCCAGCTTTATTCAGTCTCATGGGTTCTGTTGAAAATAAGAAGGTGCTAGATGCAGGCTGCGGTGAAGGGTATTTAAGCAGAATGTTAGCTAAGGCAGGTGCCTCAGTCACTGGTGTTGATTACTCTCAGAACATGATAACGATAGCCAAGAGTAAATCACCAGAGGAATTAAAGATAAACTTCCATCATGGCAATTGTGAAGATCTCAGCTTTCTCCAGAATGAGAGTTATGATCTCATCGTTTCTAACATGGTGATTCATGATTTATCCGATTATNNGCGATTCATGAAATGTATCGGTTGTTAGTCGATGGTGGGACATTTATATTCTCAATTCTACACCCTTGCTTTGTAACCCCTGGTAGCGGATGGGTGAAGTCGGATACCGGAGAAAAGCTTTATTGGAAAGTGGATAATTATTTTTACGAGGGCACTTATAATCAGAACTTCCCTATAGATCAAGAGGAAAAGTTTCTGATTTTTCATAGGACGTTNNNGATTGAGCCGAAGCCCTCTGCTGAAATGATTGAGAAGTATCCGTCGTTTGAAGAGGATTTTCGCTGCAGCGATTTTTTGGTTTTTAAACTGAGAAAGTAGGAGGGAGAAAGATGAATCATAACATTTTTAAAGAAGTTATAGACACTGAAGAAGAGTTGAGATCAATGTATGGGTATCCCAGTGAATTGGTAAACAACAAGAGTATAACCTTCATCGATCATCATTGCCGAGATTATATATCCAAATCACCGTTACTCTTTATAGCAACAAGTGATTCAGCTGGCAATTGTGATGTATCTCCGCGTGGGGATGCTGCAGGTTTTGTATATGTGTTAGATGACAAACATTTAGTAATTCCTGAGCGACTTGGTAATCGACGGTTTGATTCTTTGCGCAACATTCTTTTAAATTCAAAAGTGGGTTTGATATTTATTATTCCCGGACTTGAAGAAACCTTAAGAATAAATGGGCATGCAAGGATTATCAAAGATCAAGAAATAATGGTTCATATGGAGGCTCAAGGTAAACTACCGAAATTGGGCATTGCTGTTGAAGTGGAAGAGTGTTATATGCATTGTGCTAAAGCTTTTAAAAGATCCCATTTATGGGATGATACCTATTGGCCGTTGAAAACAGAGCTGCCTAAACCTTCGGTTATCATAGCAGAACNNTAGGATTAACTAAGATGAGCAATGCTTTAAAACTCACGCCAGGGGATAAAGTAGGACTTATCGCTTGTTCTGATGGTGTGAGAGTGGAGAACCTGCCTAAAGTAGAAGAATTAATTAAAATTATGAACTCGTGTGGTCTTGAGATAGTGATGTCTAACACCTTGTTTAGAAGAGATGGTTATTTCAGTGGGAATCCTAAGGAAAGAGCAACGGAGTTGAATCATCTATTTAAGAATGATGAAATTCGTGCGATTTTTGATATTTCAGGTGGGGATTCCGCGAACNNTCATATTCGATTGCATCCGAAGCCCTTTTTGGGAATGAGTGACTTGTCTGTTATTTTGAACGCTTTACATACGCAAAGTAATTCGAAATCCTATCATTATCAGTTGATGAATCTCGTATCTTCTGCTGGGGCGGATCAGCAAGCGGCTTTTGATCGAACATTTTTCGAAGGACATAACGATCTTTACGATTTCGACTTTCATTGGGTCCGTGGGAACCAGATGAGCGGGATTGTAATTGGCGGCAATATTCGATGTTTTATGAAGTTAGCAGGAACAAGTTATTTTCCAGACCCTTCGAACAAGATTTTATTCTTAGAAAGTTTAAGTGGCAGAGCTAACAAAATCGTCTCCTTATTTGCTCAGCTACAGCAAGTTAAGTATTTTGATAAACTCGCTGGAGTGATTCTTGGGTCGTTTACTGAACTGGAGAGCTATAATGAATTTTCAATCGTAGAAGAGTATGTGAAGGAGATCAGCCGGATTCCTATCGTGAAAACAAACGAGATCGGGCATGGTAGTAACAGTAAGTGTCTTGTTGTGGGTGAGAAAATTACATTATAAGCTCAAATTAATTAAAGAGGTGTCCATATGCTGGATTCATTTACTAAAAAGAGAATTGAGAAGATATTGTCGACTTACATTGAAGCGAAGGTACCAAAGCACATTAGTAATCAAATTAAACTTAATTTTAAGTTCAGAGGAAATAGCGTTACATTAAATGAAGAAAGACCGGCGTTTATGAGTGATAAATGGGTAGAATTACCCATCGCACAATTTCGATTTGAAGAACATAAGTGGAAAATATATTGGAGAGACAGCAAGAAAAAATGGCATTTTATAGATGATTTNNTGATGTTCTGGGGATAACAAAGATTCATAAAGGAGAGTTATTATGTCTACACACGACTACCTATCCAAAGAAGGATTGAAAACTGCTATACATACTGCCTATTTTTCTCTTGATCATGAATTTGAGGGCATTGAGAATGCTCAAAAAGACATTCGTATGGAAGGCGTCGATCGTACTCCTGCAGAAATCCTTGCCTATCAATTGGGTTGGTTGAACCTTGTGATGAAATGGGATAGGGATGAAAAAG
>DOJM01000183.1:3052-4795 GCA_003529225.1 Paenibacillus sp. | reverse complement strand
TGGCGGATTATATCAATCGTTTTATCATACCTATGCTACCCACTCATTAGACGAATTAAGATCTTTATTGAAAGAGACAGAACAACAATGGCAGAACTGGATTGATTCTTTAAGCGATGAAGAGCTGTTTATGCAAGGCGTTCGGAAATGGACAGGGAATAATCCGAGATGGCCTATGGTCAAATGGATTCATATCAATTCCGTTGCACCGTTCAAGACTTTTCGTTCGAAGATTCGTAAATGGAAAATGCCCAATTGTATTAGCTCAATATAATAACCGCAGGCCAAGCCATTGCCTAAGAGAAGAAATCTCTGAAGCAGAGGCTTTTTTTATATAAATAGAAGGGATTTAGATTGGCTTTATGTGGAGGAGGTGGGACTAGTGGAAGAGAATGTATACTAGACGCGAAAAAGATGAAAAGGGTGGATCGTGACAAACAACAATACTAAATTCACTGTTAGTCCAAGTTATAAAAGGAGCTGTGGCATGATCAAAAAAAGAAAAAAGATATTCCTCATATCCTCAATTCTCTCTATCTTTCTATTGTTACTAATCGCTAGCTATATATTAAATCCGCAACCCATTCATGCGATGATGGTAGACTTTTCTAGTATGGAGGAGCAGGATGAACAAGTTTATTTAGAACCTGACATCTCTGAGAACATTCAAAATATACTTTTAGAAGATCTCGAACAATCCAAAGAGAGAATTTTAGGTTTTTTTGACACGGTACAAGCTAGTCCAACCATTCTATTTATTCAATCGCCTCAGGCCCTAGAGAAGTATGCTCAAAAGAATCGAACAGGGCAGACTTATTATACGTTTTGGGGGCATTACATAGTTATTGGTCCTGATGGATTTAATGAGGATGTGATAGCTCATGAACTGATGCATAGTGAGCTAANNAAGATAAGGTTCCTGTATGGTTTGATGAAGGGTTAGCAACCGTAGTTGATCATAGATATATAAGAAATGAAAATCTAAGTTTAGATCATATTAATGATTTAAGGAGTAGAGATGCTTTCTATTATCCCTCACAAGTAAAAGAAAATTATGAGATCGCCCATTCAGAAGTTACTAGATGGCTTGGGATTGTAGGGAAAAAAGGTTTAGCGGAACTTATTGAGGGATTAAATAAAGGCGGAGGGTTTAATGAACTGTATAAAGCAATCGAATCCCGTAGATAGAGGAGGTTGTAATGAAGAAGTTCATTATTGTTATTATAGCCATTGTTGCTTTAATGCCATTACGCTCTATGAGCGCGGATTGGGCCTATTCTTTTGTTGTGTACTCGGGTGATATTTATGAAATATCACCCGACGAACTAGTACCTTCGGATGAAATCGACAAGAAGATAGGGCTAGTAACACGATATTCAGATCACGAAGGTACGTACAGCGGCAACTTTTCAAATACTTACCCTAAGGGCACGCCATATTATTCGATTAAGAATATCGATCCAAAAGAAATCATTGCCATTAAGACCAACGAAGCTGAATTTGTCAAAGCCATTAATAAAGGTCGATATGCCAATGGTCAATTGGAAAGTAAAATAACCTGGATTTCTATACTAGGGTCTTTAGTTATTATGTTATTAATAATATGGATAATGAAACGAAAGAAATCTGTGCTATAGAGTTATCCGTTAAGCTTTTGGGTGACAGGGTCGTTTGCCTTTTTTTATCCGGTTAAAGATTTATTTATGGTGGGGGAGTGGAACCAGATGGGAAATGCTGCACTAC
>DOJM01000183.1:2206-2948 GCA_003529225.1 Paenibacillus sp. | reverse complement strand
GATGGAGCGGCTGAAACAGTCATACGTTTAGGATATCCACGTGTGAAAAGCATATTGTCGGGTTTACTTGAATGGATACAAGATATAAATTGGCCAGGTGCGGGGGAAATAGCTGTTGTTTTACTTGAAATAGGGGATCCGGTGATTCCATATGTTAAAGATGTACTAAATCAACACAGTGATGATGAAGAATGGGTGTACAGGATTTTTAATGATTTAATTGATCATTGGAATAAGAAACAAGTCTTACAGATTCAGGCAGAATTAATTAAGATTTCACAGGAAAAAGCCAACGACCTTTCGGCATTAAGAACCTTATTAACTCACGGTATATACGCTAAAGATGTGGTCTGTGAAATAATCCAGCGCAAAAAAGATGTCCTTGTATATGAACTCAAGGAACTTCATGATACTCATCCTGAAATTGATTGTGAAGCTCTTTATAAAGAATTCTTCAATCAGCAGCCTAATGTAATTAAACAGTTTCATGAGCACAATAAAGAACGTTTTTATATATGTAATTCGATATCTAAGCGCCAAGAAGTTTTAAGAGAAATAGAAATCTTTACAGCTGAGTTTCTCACTTCATGAAGTTATCAACCTTTACTGAAATTAATTTAAAGGAGACTTACCAGTGAACAACATCAAAGTGCTTCATTATGATGCTTTTTCGCCTTATCCGAACAAAGGAAATCCAGCTGGTGTAGTATTAGATGCGGCTCATTTGAGCGAAAGTGACATG
>DOJM01000183.1:1730-2055 GCA_003529225.1 Paenibacillus sp. | reverse complement strand
GTTTATTGCATTTAACGGTGATAGAGCGAGGCTTGCGCACTCCATAGGCTTATCCCTTGACGAGTTGGAAGAGGATCTGCCGATTGTTTATGGCTGTACAGGTGCATGGACTCTATTAGTCCCAATTAAGAGTATAGATAGCTTTAGTAGAATGAAGCCGATAAATTCATTGTTTCCAGAGATTTTAACGCAGCTTCCAAAAGCATCTGTACACCCATTTTCACTCCACACGCTTGATCCGCACGCTTTAATGCATGCCAGACATTTCTCATCGCCTTTTTCGGGAACCGTTGAGGATCCAGTAACAGGTACAGCATCGGGAGTT
>DOJM01000183.1:0-1718 GCA_003529225.1 Paenibacillus sp. | reverse complement strand
GTATTATTTAAAATATATTGATCCGTATTTGGACTCGATACAATTTGATGTGGAACAGGGATTGGAAATGGGCAGGGACGGCAAGGTGAACGTAGAAGTATATCGAAATGAATCCGGTGAAATGGATGTCTTTATTTCTGGAACTGCGGTGTTTGTGGGGGAGGTAGATTTATGGAGATGATAAAATATACTCAGCTTGGAGTGTATGGAGTCTTAGTGAAGAACGATAAAGTATTACTAATTAAGAAAGCAAGAGGCCCTCATAAGGGAAAGTGGGACTTTCCAGGTGGATCTATAGAGTTTCGAGAGGAGCCTTATGAGACCCTTAAGAGGGAGTTTTGGGAAGAGACCGGAATTACAAGTTTAAAAGGGATGCTTCATGATTCCATTTCCTATACGTTAATTTATCCATACAGTGATACCCAGTTAGAAGAGTTACACTATATAGGGATTATATATAATGTTTCATTGTTAGATTTGAACTTTGAGCTTAGGGCAGATGGGGACGGACAAGACTCTGATGGGGCACAGTGGATAGAAATTGAACAATTAGACAGCCTTGCATTAACACCTTTTGTGAAGAAAATAATGCTGGGTCATTATTAGAACTCTAATGATCTATAGAATGGAGGCAGCTTGATGATTGAAATTGATTGTTTGGGAGAAATCTGCCCAGTACCAGTAATGCTGTTAAAAAAACATCAAAAAGCTATTCAAAAGGGTGAAAAAGTGATGTTAGTTACTGATCATAGCTGTGCAAAAGTTTCCATCACGGATTATTGCCGTGGTTCAAATATGAAATGTTCCATTCAAGAAGTGATCAATGGAGTATGGGAGATTACGATTGAAGCTTAAGCTCAACATAAAGTATCAATCAATGTCTTTTCAATATAGCGAATTAATTGTTTTGTATCATTGTCATAGCGCTGATTTTGTTTTTTTACCATGTAGACATCGTTATTCACCTGGAACTGATGAATAGAAATGATCTTGAGTTGTTTACTATACAACTCTTTTTTTATGGACATATAAGGGAGAAAGGCGAGACCATGCCCTCTTATTGCTGCAAGCTTTACCGCCTCAAGAGAGTCTAGATTAAAGAGTATATTTAATTTAAGCTCGCCCACTGACACGGCATTCAAAGCCCTTTGCACACAATGAAGCTGTGAGGACCAGATTAAAGGATAATTGGGGAGCTCATTCAGTGTGATTTTATCAGGACAAACGGTCGTACTGCTTGCCACTAGCATAACTTGATCAGAAAACACCATATTGGAGCATAATTCAGATTTCGGGGAAGGACCGGAAATAAAGCCAACATCACCTTCTTCAAGGAGTAAACGTTCTTCTACTAGTGACGATGCCCCTTCGTTTAGNNTATGGCAATTAGGAAAATGTTTTTTTACCTCATACAAGGTACAAGGGAGAGCATAATTACAGACCTCCGGAATTGCATAAATAGACAGCTCTTGTTGTGTTGGCTGTAAATGATTGATTTCTGTAATCATATCATCATACAATTTACAGATTTGCTCCACGTACTTCTCCGCAATAATCCCTGCTTCGGTTAGGCTAGCGCCTTTATTACTTCTCACAAAAAGCTCAGAACCCAGGGTATTCTCCCAGGATTTCAATTGCTGACTAAGTGCGGATTGGGTGATATGAGATTTCTGAGCGGCTTTAGATATACTTTTTAACGAAGCAATATCTAAAAATAA
>DOJM01000001.1:3009-4078 GCA_003529225.1 Paenibacillus sp. | reverse complement strand
TGAACGTCGTACACGTGCTATTACAGTGTTATCGCTCCTTGCCATACTGATCGTTGTAGTTTTTATTGTCAGTATGAATACAGGATTTATGCGTCTATCCCCACGGGAGGTATTACATACACTGCTGGGTGATGGAACGCATCAGCAAAAGCTTATTTTATTTGATTTCAGATTACCCCGTATCGTAATTTCATTGTTGGTTGGNNTATATTCTTGCTTATAGAAAAGCAGATGGTCTATCTCCAACAAGATTGATTCTTATCGGGATTGCGGTCGCTGCCGGAATTAATGCTTGCCAGCTTGTGTTGGCACTTCGGCTTGACCCTAATAATTATCAATTTGTAGCGACTTGGATCGCCGGGAAAATATGGGGTGGCGATTGGAGATTCGTTCTTGCTCTGCTACCTTGGATAGCGATTCTGTTTCCGTTCGCCTTCTCTAAAGCCCGTATTCTTAATGTATTGAATCTAGGGGACCATACTTCAGTAGGACTTGGAATGCGAGTGGAGAAGGAGCGTATTCTCCTTCTAGTGACAGCAGTTGCGCTTGCCGGCTCCTGCGTTGCTGTAAGTGGGGGAATTGGCTTTGTCGGCCTAATTGCACCACATCTAGCCCGCAAGCTTGTGGGACCTCGTCATCAGGTATTATTGCCTGCTATTGCGTTGACAGGGGCGCTTCTTATGATTACTGCTGATACTATCGGCAGATGGGTGTTACAGCCTGCAGAAGTTCCAACAGGCATCGTGGTTGCGATCATTGGTGCACCNNCTTACTTTTTATATTTACTTGCCAAATCAAAAGCATAATGCGTACGAAGTGAGTTTTACTATGTAGTTCATTCTAGGAGCATAGCTCCATAAAACTTTTAAGGAGTTGTTAACATGTCAGAACGTTTGAACACAGAAGAGTTAAGTATTGGGTATGCAGAGGCTACAATTGTTAAAGGGTTGAACTTAACTATCCCTACGGGAAAAATCACCGCACTAGTGGGCGCTAACGGTTCTGGTAAATCTACAATTCTTAAAACAATGGCCCGGATCATGAAACCTAAGAGCGGCAGTGTAATGCT
>DOJM01000001.1:1311-2967 GCA_003529225.1 Paenibacillus sp. | reverse complement strand
CGTAGCCCGTCAGCTTGCGATCTTACCGCAAAACCCTACGGCTCCAGACGGTCTGACGGTTTCTGAGCTTGTCAGCTATGGCCGTTTCCCGCATCAAAAAGGATTCGGCACAATGACAGCTGAGGATCGCAGCATTATCTCCAATGCCATCACTGTTACAGGTATGGAGCCTTTCCATGACCGTCCGATTGACCGCTTATCTGGCGGACAACGTCAGCGTGCTTGGATCGCTATGGCATTGGCGCAAGAAACTGACATTCTTTTTCTGGACGAACCAACAACATTTCTAGATATGGCTCACCAGCTTGAAGTTCTACAGCTTCTGCAAAAGCTGAATGAGGAAGAAGGCCGTACCATTATCATGGTAGTGCATGATTTGAATCATGCTACTCGTTATGCACAGCATATGGTAGCTATTAAATCCGGTACTGTGGTTAGTGAAGGCTCACCTACTGAAGTTATGACACCAGATGTACTGCGGGAAGTATTTGGAATTGAGGCAGATATTGTTCCAGATCCACGCACCGGTGTGCCGCTGTGCCTTCCTTACGAGCTTGCAGCCTACAAAGCTGTGTAATCATAATTGAAAATCATACAACGAACAGGCTCCCGTCATTGACAAGGGAGCCTGTTCGTTGTTACAGTTGTGGTTGCCTACAATTCCATGATACCACTACTAAAAATAGATCAAGGACCATCATTTATACATGGTTAAAGGAGCATGAAACATGAATATTGACAAAATTCAAGATGACCTAGAGCAGCTGATGACTGCAGGAATAGTGAAGAGTCATGAGAACTTAAAAGATCACGTGTATACCGAAATGGGCGGTAAAGCTGATATTTTGGCAGCACCAGCTACTTATGATGAAATTCAAAAGATCGTTACATATGCGGAACAGAATGGGATAGCCCTTACGGTACTTGGGAACGGCTCGAATGTGATTATCCGTGATGGCGGTGTGCGTGGGATCGTTCTACAAACGGCAGGACTAACAGAAATGGGGATTCGTGACAATCTTTTATATGCTCAGTGCGGTGCCAAGATTATTGATGTTTCCCGATATGCACTGGATATGGAGCTTACGGGTCTTGAGTTCGCCTGCGGTATTCCAGGAACGGTTGGTGGAGCGTTATACATGAACGCAGGCGCTTATGGCGGAGAAGTTAAAGATGTACTGCATAGTGCGCTGGCTATAACTAAGAGCGGACAGTTGGTGACTCTTCAAGGTGATGAGCTGCAATGGGGATACAGAAAAAGCGTGTTCGCAAGCGGTGAGTATATCGTGCTTGAGGCCAACTTTGCTATGACTTCCGGAGATGCATTCACCATCAAAGCTAAAATGGATGAGCTAACCTATCTGCGTGAATCGAAGCAGCCGCTTGAATATCCATCCTGTGGGAGTGTCTTTAAACGTCCTCCAGGTCGGTTTGCAGGTCAGTTAATTCAAGAGAGTGGTTTACAGGGAACAAGAATCGGTGGAGCTGAGGTATCCAAGAAGCATGCAGGATTTATTGTAAATGCAGATAACGCAACAGCCAGTGATTACATTGGGCTTATTCACCATGTAAGAGCGACTGTGAAAGATAAATTCGGCGTGGAGCTGGAAACTGAAGTAGAGATCATAGGAGAAGAGTAACCTATAATTAATAAGA
>DOJM01000001.1:0-1264 GCA_003529225.1 Paenibacillus sp. | reverse complement strand
CAGAGCCCGCAGATTACTGTGGGCTCTTTTGCTGTCATTACATATGGTTTAATCCACTGAAAGGGTGTATTTAGCTCTATCTGTAGTTATTTCCGCCTTGTGATCACCTATGTCCTCAATCCGAAGCCCGTCAATCGCTAAGTCATAGGTGGAGTGTGGTAGCGATACTAACTCACCGTCTGCATTTAAAGTGCTGCCAAATCCTTTTAATATTAACGCACTCCCGAGATAATCATCGATAACATCCTCTGCACTCCGAAACGCAACGGCGTCCAGATTAAAATGAATTTTATCCAGATCTCGAAGCTCTTTCTTTTCAATTACAATGGTTNNCCTCGAAGATTATTATGTTTAAGTTACCCTTTTCTTAGGATTTGAATCCGAATGTTACAGAATAGCAACAACAGAGATAATCCTCTACAACCAGAATAAGGATAGAAGAAAGTTAACTATTCTAAAAAGGGGGGGAGTGCTATTGATTCAGCTAACTGAGGTCTCAAAATATTATCAGGAGAGGTGTGCAATTGATCGAATTACTTTCACGGTGGAGAAAGGTGAGGTCTTTGGATTTCTAGATCCAAATGGTGCAGGGAAGACTACAACGATGCGCATGATGACAGGGCTTCTTCAGTCTAAAAGGGGAGAAATTTAATTAATGGCATGAATATTTCACGTCATAAAAAAGAAATCCTTGCTCAAATTGGTGTTGTTTTCGAGCTTCCCAATCTGTATATACGCTATTCTATACGAGAAAATTAGAGCTGTTTGCCGAATTGTATGGTGTGCCTGTAAATCGAGTGAATAAAGTCATGGAAACCCTCCAGCTGTTAGATAAGGAAAAAGCTAAAGTAAGCAGCTTATCCAAAGGCTGGAAGCAGCGTGTTCTAATCGCCAGAGCATTATTACATAAGCCTCAAGTGTTGTTTTTAGATGAGCCTACAAGTGGGTTAGATCCAAATTCAGCTTCACTCATACGTAATCACATCAAGAGAATTCAAGAAGAAGGCACAACCATTGTTTTAACGACGCATGATATGCACGAAGCCGAGGAATTAAGCGATAGAGTAGGCATCATGCACGCTGGTGCATTGGTGGCACTCGATGAACCGCATAGACTTAAGACCATTTATGGTAAACCGGAAATTGAAGTTAAATATCAGCAGGATGGGAAAGTGGTTATGAAATCCTGGCCGATTGCAGAAGAAGCTGTTAATTTTGCCTATATTTATGGCTAAAATCATCATCACTGTAGTGGACAAAGGCG
>DOJM01000514.1:7877-8202 GCA_003529225.1 Paenibacillus sp. | reverse complement strand
TCAATGGTCTGCACGATGGTATGAATTCGCTAAGAAAAGAAGTCGTTTTGCACTATGGAGTACATTTATCAAATGGATTGTACTCGGAAGTGTGGTTGGATTCTTATCGGGGACTGCCTCTGCTTTCTTTCTAAAAAGCTTAGACTACGTAACAGCTGTACGTTTAGAGCATCCATGGCTGCTTTATTTGCTGCCCCTTGGAGGTGTACTAGTTAGTTTCTTATATATGCGTTACGGAAAAAACAGCGCTAAAGGAAATAACCTTATTTTAGAACAAATCCAAGATGGTAACGAGACCATTCCTTTACGGATGGCACCCTTAGAA
>DOJM01000514.1:4732-7859 GCA_003529225.1 Paenibacillus sp. | reverse complement strand
GAACAGCTGTTCAAATGGGAGGAAGCCTCGCAGAGTGGTTTGGGAAATTAATCAAAATCAGCCCGTTGGATCGCAAAATACTGTTAATGTGCGGGATTAGCGGAGGCTTTGGTTCTATTTTCGGAACACCGCTGGCTGGAACCTTATTTGGTCTAGAGGTAGTAACCATTGGACTTATTAGCCAACAGGCATTACTTCCATGTTTTGTGGCTAGCTTTGTTGGTGATCTGGTCACCACTCGATTGTGGGGCGTTCATCATACTCACTATGTAGTGAATGAATTTCCAGCCTTNNAAGTTTAATGATTATTCTAAAAGTGGTATTGGCCTCTGTAATTTTTGGTCTCGTGAGTATGCTTTTCAGTGAACTGACTCATTTTCTAAAAAGAACGTTCACTGCGATGATTAGCAATCCAATGATAAAAGGTGCAGTAGGTGGTTTAATTATCATTGTCTTAGTATTCGTTGTAGGGTCACGCGACTATCTGGGGCTCGGTATCCCTTTAATCAAGGATTCTTTTGAGGGTGATGTCTCTCCGTTCGCTTTTTTGTGGAAGCTGATCTTTACTGCCTTTACCTTAGGAACAGGATTTCAGGGTGGTGAGGTTACACCGTTGTTTGCGATTGGAGCCACATTAGGCAATGCTTTGGCTGGAATTTTACATGTATATGGACCGTTTCTGGCTGCTCTCGGATTCATTGCTGTCTTCTGTGGAGCTACCAGTACGCCTATCGCTTGCTTTTTAATGGGGATTGAGCTGTTTGGTTCAGAGGGTGCTATATACATGTTCATCGCTTGTGTGGTGAGTTATTTATTCTCCGGACATAGTAGTATTTATACTTCACAGCTTATTGGTGTATCGAAGAGCCAGTTCATTTCAATTCCTCAAGGAACTAGGATAAGTAATGTTAAACGACCTCGAAAAAAATAACAACATTTCCCCCTCTAAGTTGACAAGTAGCGGCATGCGTTTTAAACTGTTACCAAACGAAGGGATGGTTTAACATGATTCATGTAGAAACTGTAAAGTTATATACCAGAGGCTGCTCCGAACAAACGGATACAAACGATGAAACGTTGTCCGGAGCTTAATCAAAAGCGTAATGCTTTTATATCATCGAATGATAGCGAATCCGATTTAGTGTGAAATGTCATGCTTATTTGGTTATGCTATCTTTCGATGTTAATGATTAAGAGGCTGTAGACAATTTTCGTCTACAGCCTTTTGTGTTATATTGCTCAGTTTCTACACTGACATTTATATGTTTGTGCCGTTCATTCGTGTACTGACAAGCAGAAGGCTTGCACCTAAGGGTGCAGTGTCTTCTGCTTTTTTTGCGTTCTTAATTAATTTTAGAAAAGAGGAATAGGAAATGAGTTTACTTGAGGTTTCTAATTTATCACATGCTTTTGGTGAAAAGGTTCTATACAAGAATGTTTCTATGGAATTGTACAAGGGCGAGCATGTCGGTGTGGTTGGCCAGAATGGAACGGGGAAAAGTACGTTTATTAGCATTTTGACATNNTTGACAGGCGAAGTGATCCCGGATGATGGAATGATAAAGTGGCAGCCCAATATTACAATCGGTCATCTCGATCAATATGCTGTCATGGATGGAAACCGTACGGTTCATAATTATTTAAGACAGGCTTTCTCAGAATTATATGAACTAGAACGAAAAATAAATGAGCTCTATGAAGANTGCGCTGTTACTGGCAACGAAACGTTATTACAAAAGGCAGCAGACTACCAGGAACGATTAGAAGCGCTAGACTATTATTCAATGGAGAGCAACATCAGTAAGATGGTTACCGGTCTAGGGATCAACTCGATTGGAATCGACCGTCCCATCGAGCAGTTAAGCGGGGGGCAACGGACGAAAGTCATTCTGGCCAAGCTTTTACTTGAACAACCTGATGTGTTATTACTCGATGAACCAACCAATTATCTGGATAAGGAACATGTTAACTGGCTCGCTGAGTATCTGATTGCATTCAATCAAGCGTTCATTGTAGTGTCTCACAACTATGCCTTTCTCGATAAAATATCCACTAGTATTTGCGACATTGAGGGAGAAACGATTAAAAAATACCACGGAAAATACTCGGATTTTGTGAAGCAGAAGGAACATTTACGAGAGAGTCATATCCGGCAATATCATGCACAGCAGAAAAAAATCGAAACTACTGAGCAATTCATTCGAAAAAACGGTGCAGGTGTCAATTCCAAAATTGCCCGTGGTCGCCGGAAACAGCTGGATAGGCTGGAACGAATCGCTGCTCCGACATTTGTCTCCAAAGCGTCTATTCGCTTTAAGGAGCTTCCATGCACGTCACAAGTAGCGCTTAAAGTGGAGCACTTAGTGGTTGGTTATGATAAACCCTTGTTGCCTAAATTGAAGTTCTCCATACGTGGCGGACAAAAGCTGGTGATTACGGGGTTCAATGGAATCGGGAAGTCAACATTACTTAAAACGTTGGTTGGAGAGATCCAAGGGATTACCGGTAGATTTCAGTTCGCAGAACAAGTCAAAGTCGGTTACTTCGAGCAAGATTTAACATGGGAAGATGATACGATGACACCTATTCAGGTGATTTCAGCTTATGATCCCAAACTGACTGTAAAGGAAATACGTCGCTATCTAGCGCAGTGTGTTGTTAAAGATAACCTTGTAACACAGTCAATCCGTACACTCAGCGGCGGGGAGCAATCTAAAGTTAAGCTGTGCCTATTACTGCTTTCAGAATATAACTTTCTAATTATGGATGAGCCGACCAATCACTTAGATGCTGAAACAAAAGATGCTTTACAGAAAGCTCTAATCCAATTTGGTGGAACTGTGATCCTTGTTTCTCATGAAGAACAATTTTATAAGGGATGGGTTGATCGAGTGCTCAACATAGGAGATGAAACCAGAAATAAAGGAGTTAAGTACTAATGCAAACCATGAATGATCATTGGAAGGGAAAAATATCCCTATTCCTAACGGCTCAAACCATTTCTTTATTTGGACCGTTATAGTCGTAAAAAAATGATAATGCTAGCGGATGACGTGATTGCGATCGCTACACTTATCCTCGCCGTGATGTTTTTGATGGGTTATAGCAAGGAACCTTTACTCTGGAT
>DOJM01000514.1:4267-4639 GCA_003529225.1 Paenibacillus sp. | reverse complement strand
TTTCACTGATAATTTTATTGATTTTAATATTTGTATTAATCAGACCAACGCAAGAGATCCTTAGCGTTAGCCTTGTATCCGAAACAACGGAAATCACTTACACTGACAGTGAAAGCATTCGAATCTTCGAAGATGCTATAAGAACTGTTAAAAAAGTACGCGGGGCTGTCGATGTGGGGCCACCATCCTATCGAATGACTGTTACTTACGCTGATTCTGAGGTTGTTGATTTTAGCCTTTATATAGATCTTAAAGCTAAAAATGGCTTTCTGATTAAAAATAGCAATAGCGAAAAGATGCTGAATTTAAAAGATAAGAATGCGGTAGAGCTAGCTGATCTTTTAAGTAAAGAAAAGTGAGAATAATATTTGA
>DOJM01000514.1:0-4260 GCA_003529225.1 Paenibacillus sp. | reverse complement strand
CTTAAAAGATTATAGTTTTAAATATATTATATTATGATTAATCAAATTTTCTATTGTCGTTAGTGATACGACAGAGTTGGAGTTGTACTGGGACACACCCAGTTCATAAACATTAGGGCTTATTTTGCCATGGAGACGATAGACACCTGTTGGCTGTCTATCGTCTCCATGGCTTTTTTGTACCTATTGGAGGAGATAAAGTGGATATGGATAATATTAGTCGAGCAGCTGAGTAAGTACTTGCTGTGTTGGATTCAGAGATGCTCCCGTTACATGAATATGATGAAGTTCATATCAATGTATCGGGTAGGGTAGATATTGACGCGACGGCGCCTTGTATGCAGCGATTAAACTTCTTGCCTTAGCAAAGGACTACGATTAACATGATGTTATTCCAAATAAATACAATCATAGCCCAGAGGGATCTTAGTTCATTAAATTGTGGAGGTGGTTAGGTATGTATATCCATACATCTTCTTTAACACAGTTCAATAAAGGATTAGAGCCAATTGACTTAGCACTCGAGCGATTCGTTAATCAGCATTTAGATCGTTATGATAGGTTGGAGCCTCACATCCATGCTTTTGTATCGGAAGAGAAAAGAACAGATAGAATCATGAGTGAAGTAGCGCTGCTAAGACAAACCTATCATGAGCTCCCAAAACCATCATTATACGGAGTTCCAGTAGGAGATAAAGATCTAATTCATATAGACGGCTTGCCCACTCGTGCCGGTTCAAAACTTCCTCCACAGGAATTAACACGTTCAGAAGGTAGTTTTATTAAAAAGCTGCGGCAAAAAGGAGCATGGTTCACAGGCAAAACGGTGACCGAAGAGTTCGCATATGCCGGGCATCTCCCAACTCGTAATCCTCATCATTTGGATCATACACCAGGCGGCTCTAGTGCAGGGTCTGCAGCGGCAGTTGCCACGGGTATGTGTCCATTTGCGATAGGCACACAAAGTTTGCGTTCTGTTATGGCACCTGCTTCTTTCTGTGGTGTTGTTGGATTTAAGCCAAGCTATGGACGTATCCCTTTGGATGGTGTTCAGTTGATGTCCCCTTCATTTGATATGATGGGATTTTTCACACAGGATATGGTTAGCATGGAGCGGATCTCTTCAGAACTCATCTCGGAATGGAGGCCTTTCGAATCTAACCGTAAACCCGTGCTTGGTATTCCAGAAGGGGTATTCATGACTTTATTGGAAGAGGACGCTAAACATACTTTTTGGAGCCAGATTAAGAAGTTGGAAGAGGCAGGCTNNATTGAATCAGGGCAAACCATCAAAGAGGAAGAACTGGAGCGATATCGTAGAGGACAAATCAAATTGAGATATGATCTACTGGATGTTCAAAAGACAGAGGGGATTGATATTTGGGTCTCGCCTGCTCAAGCAGGAACTGCTCCATTGTGGGGAACACGGACAGGATGGGCTGGAATGACGGCCATATGGTCATACGCAGGAGCGCCAACTGTGAGCATTCCTTCAGCCACGATTCATAACATGCCTTTAGGATTTCAATGTATTGGGGCTTACGGGCAGGATGAAGCGCTTATATATTGGAGTAGACTTGTATCACTAGCACTGGGGTGAGCCCATTTGGCTGCAGATGGGGCATGTTCGAGGTTAGACAACAGGGTGGGTCTTCAATACAATTGAAGATCTACTTTTTTTTGTCTAAAGTGAGAGTTTTTCTGATAGGGATCGTCTATAAAGTATCGTGCTTCAAGGAGGCTTAAGGGTGAAGGGACATGTACCGAAAGTTGAAAAAGAGGAAGAAAGGCAATGGATCCTAAACGTTCTGGATGGTCATAAGGAAGACTATTCGTATCTTGTGAATCGATATAAGAATAAAATCTATGGCCTTTTGAGAGGAATGGGGGCCGATCACCAAGACGCACAAGACATCACTCAGGAGACTTTTATAAAAGCTTATCGTAAGTTAGCCTCACATGATTTGGATAAAAACTTTGCGGCTTGGCTGTATACCATCGCGACTAATTTACTGAAGGATTTGTGGAAAAAAACTCGTCCTATAGCGAGCTTACCAGACGATCTTGCTGAACTTTCTCTTTCTGATAATCCAGAAGAAGAATTCATTCGATCGGAGCATCGCACAGAGCTGCATCAGTTAATGCAGAAGCTACCGCCTAATTATCGTACGACTTTGCTGCTTCGTTATACTAATGATTTAAGCTATGAAGAAATGTGTACGCTCTTAGAGGTCCCTTTAAGTAAGATCCAAAATGACCTTTATCGTGCAAAACAGCGATTGAAACAAANNGTCCATTTGAGATCGAGCAATACATCCTAAGTACTCCCACCTCCCGATCTTTTGAAAAGGTTGATCATATCGCTGCTTGTGCCCATTGCAATTTAATCTATCATACACTATTAGAAGAACAAGAGGAGTGGTCGCAAGCGTTGTTTGAAGAGAAGCTGCCAGATTCTTTTACTGCTCAAGTTATGGCTTCAATAGAATTCGTAGAACTAGAGAAAGTAACGGTACCTGACAGGAAGCGAAAGAATCCGAAGATACTTAAGTCACTAAGAATAGCCATGGGAGCGGCTTTGTTACTTGTTGTTCTGAGTGCCGTGATTTTATATTCTGTGCCCACATTGGCAGAGACTTTGCGTTCTCTTTTTGTAAAAGATAATGTGGACATTGGCCTTTTGCGAGCGCAAGAATTTGGATTGGTAGAACATCCTAATATTAAGGTGAAGGATAAAGGCTATACGATAAAAATAGATGAAGCTGTAGCGGATCCTACTCGTGTGATTGTCGCTCTACAGTTGTTTGGACCGGATGGAAAGCATGACAGACATCGCTTGGGTTTTGGTGAAGGAAATAAGATTGAAGTTAAAGATGATCAAGGAAAGATCGTAGGAGAATTATTCGATATTGGATTTACCAACGATTTTTACTATATGATCGCTAATTTCTCGGAGCCACTGCAAACCGATCAAATTACAGTCAAAGGTCATATTACTGAGTTGGGAAGCAAGGACAGAAATATTCCTGCACTTCAAGGCGATTGGAACTTTAGTTTTTCGATGGATATGACAGAAGCTAATAAGCAAACGACCTCTATGCCACTAACGGGTAGCTACACCTCCCCGGACGGTTTAACTGTGACCTTAAAAAAATTAACTCATATGGTACAAGGTGTACGTTTTGAATTTGATACGGAGTTGAGTGATGAGGCGCTAAACCGTTCTCCAGGTGAATTATGGAAGCAGCAAGGGATCAAGTTCCATTTTGAGGATAGCGCGGGTGAAGAGATTCACAGTGTTAATGCGAGGAAATTGCCGAGTAAGGATAGTGTAATGTCACGATCTTCGACACCCGGTGATAAACCTGGACTTATGCATTGGAGCTATACGTTTAAATATTTGCCTCAAGATACGCCGTATACTTTTGTGTTCGATGGGTATTTCATTCTAGAAAAGGATGGTTCGATGGTACAGTTTGAGCCATCCACGTTGAAGGAGCATCCGATCTCCTTTGCATTTGATGGAGATGAGCTGATGTTAAATGATTTTACTGTGGAATCACCGCCTGATACCAATGGATCAACGAAGGAAGGTTCATTACATTTTAGCGGAAGATTGAGAAATGAATTTATGAACAGTGAGTGGATATTTAAGGATCTTGAGGGTAAAGAGTATCCTCTCTCAGGACGAGGAGCTTATTCTACTGATGGGTCCGGATGGAAAGATGGTTATATCGTAATCGTTGAATCCCAGTCAAATCACAAAAAGAATTTTTTTGAGTTCCGTGCTATTGGCCTTACTACGATCCCTGATCAGCTTCAATTAATACGCACGATAGTCAACCGATTGTACACCAATGTAGATTGGTCCGTTCCCATCATGGAAGATAGAAAAAAGCAATAAAATAAATCATTTACCTTCCGGATTGTACAAGCAGATAGGAGCTCTGTCGCATCTCATATACTATCACAATCGAAAAGAGGTGGTAGTTTATGACTGCTGCAGAGAAGAGAAGAATTCAAAGAGCTTTGAATGCTTTGCGTAAGCAAAGAGTGGTTCTGAAAGAAAGCCTTAAAAGAATTGAAGCATTGCTTTGCAGATTGCCTATTGGCAGTCGTGAAAGATTTGAATTGTTAGCAGTAAGAGATTCAATCGTAGAAGCGCTCCGACTCAATGCTATTGCTATACGAAATTTAAAAGACGTTACTTGTGCTTGTTAATTCGTTGACCTTCTGAACCTTCTGATCCTTGTATCAACG
>DOJM01000073.1:13107-17601 GCA_003529225.1 Paenibacillus sp. | reverse complement strand
ACAAGAACAGTTTGAACGAGTCGATCTACACTATCCGCTTGATGCTGCAGCCATAGCGAGAGAACAGGATGTTAAACAGTTTTTGGTCGTCTCTTCAATAGGGGCAAATGCGAAGTCGAGTAATTTCTACAGTCGGACAAAGGGAAGAGCGGAAGAAGGTTTAACCGCTATTGGATTTCAAGGTATGCATATATTTCGCCCCTCCCTGCTACTGGGCCAACGTGAAGAATTCAGATTAGGGGAGAGAATCGGAGCTGGTTTGATGAAAGCGCTGGATTTTGTAATGGTGGGTAAGGCGGCTAAATATCGTGCCATACCTGGTACGACAGTCGCAAGAGCTATGGTTAACATTGCGTCTGCGGATACCCGTGGATTACATATTTACACGAATGAAGTGATACATGTGATTGGGAAACACTAAGCTTTCTGGGTCTCTAATAAATTTGCATTAAGATGAGAACAGGACTTACAATGGACAATAAATGATCAGCGCATAATGGAGAGGGGTAGTAAGATGAGCAAAAAACAAGTAGCTACAACAAAAGCACCCGGAGCAATCGGTCCTTATAGTCAAGCTATAACCACGGGTAGTTGGGTATACACTTCAGGACAACTTGGCCTGAATCCGGAAACAGGTAATTTGGCTGAGGGCGTACAAGAACAAGCGCGTCAAGCGCTTAACAATGTACAAGCCATTCTTGAAGAAGNNGTAATAAAGACAACCGTATTCTTAAAGGATATGAATGATTTCGCGGCCGTTAATGAGGTTTATAGCACCTTCTTTAAGGAACCTTATCCTGCCCGCAGTGCTATTGAGGTTGCGCGTCTGCCTAAAGACGGACTTGTTGAGATTGAAGCGGTAGCTCGTAAGAAATAAGAAGTTATCCTTTGCACTTTTATTATTTTACCAAAATGGCAGGCTAAGGTGGGCAACCCTAGCCTGCCATTTTTTTATATTAGAATTAGTAGCTTCTGTATCTCCGATACCTGCTACGGCGGGGGTTGAACAGTAACCAGATGCTGTAAAGCAGCAGGAGACCTGCTGAAATCAGTCCCGTTAAATAGACGTTGCTGGTCTCTTTGTGTTCCAAGGCAACCGCAATGAAGGCCCACGCGAATACGAGTGGATAAATGCTATCTCGGTAAGGATAGCTGACCACAATTGCAAGCAGAGTTCCCACGCAGAGCATGATAACGCCCCAAGTACTACCGCTAAGCCCCAAACCTTCCCAATGATTCTTTTCTAGAACAACGCTGATATTCACGATAGTAGCCACAGAGATCCAGCCAAGGTATATACTAAAGGGTAGCTTCAGCAGCCATTTCTCGCCTGAGGTAGGATTTGTAATCAAACGTGTTTTCCGGTAAATGACAATAAGTGTGATTAACATCAGCACCATAGCAACCAGAGAGAGCTCAATGTATAAATATTGCCAAAGGAAGAGCCAACTCATATTAAAAATACAGCTCAGAACAAACCAGAACTGAATCGTCCGCACTGAATCTCTAGAGGCAGTATAGGAGCGGAATTGATAAATAACGAAGCCGGCTAACAGTAGATAAATCAAAGACCAGATGGAAAACGCGTAACCGGCAGGTGTGATGTAGGTCTGATATTTTTCAGAGATTTCTCCAGTGCTGTGCCCGCCTAATGGTAAAGTGACCGAGAGCACATTCACGATAATCACACCTAAAAAGAACAGAAGATTCCACCATTTATAAGGATTATAACGTCTCAAAGAATTCACTCCCTAGCTTTTTAATAGGGTGATGCTTACTTAGAATATACCCGCTTTCGGCACAATTAAGACTATAAACAAGAAAAAGCGCCTTCGGCGTCCCTTGAGGATGGTAAGCGTTTATGCGAGAAATAGAAGGATAATGTATAGTGTGAAACTTACTTTCTTTATATTTGAACCAAAAACCCGGACGCAGAAACGTCCGGGCTAACTCTTTTCTATTTAACTCAAAGACCACTATTTAGTTCAGGTGCAATTACAGGTTTCTTGCGCCCTTTCAGACCACGCACACTTCCCGCTTCTTCCTGACAGGAGAACGCTGTACACTCCCTAAAAGCAGCATGGCTACATCCAATGCACTTATTGTAATCGATGCTGTTAAGTGCGTCATTAATTGCTTCCCCGGTGTGTGGATAAAACTGAGCCTCACCTATGGTGTTATACAGTCCAGTCCTCTTGAGAAGCTCAAGCGGCTGTGGCTGAATGCCGGAGATCATTAGTTTCCCTCCAACGGCTTGTAAATGCCGCACCAGCCCAGCTAAATTGGATTCTCCGGTGGTATCCATAAAAGGGACTTTCCCCATCCGCATTAATATAATTCTGGGTTGATTCGAGTCGCCATAGCTTGGCATAGTATCATCGAATCGATAAGCAGCGCCAAAAAACAGCGGACCTTCCACCGTGTAAATTCCAATTTGCGGACAATCATGACTCTCCGTAACCATATGTGCCTCTACCTTAACGGACTTCGGATCAGGCAGCACTTTGGCTACCAAATGAACCTCTCCCATTCGTTTCACAAACAGAATAACCGCAAGAATTAATCCCACCTCTACAGCCAGCGTTAAATCTGCAAATATCGTTAACAAGAAAGTAATGAACAACACCAAGGAATCGCCGGTCTTGATCTTAAGCAGATGAAGGAACTCTTTGCGCTCACTCATATTCCAAGCTACTACCATTAAGATCGGTGCCATCGCAGCCAAAGGAATACTGGAAGCATAGGGTGCGAACAACAGGAGAATTAGAAACACTACAACCCCGTGAACGATCCCTGAGATTGGAGAAACAGCGCCACTCTTGATGTTCGTCGCTGTTCTAGCAATTGCACCTGTCGCTGGTATGCCTCCGAACAATGGAGCAGCAATATTTGCGATCCCCTGACCAATCAGCTCTCGGTTACTATTATGGCGGCTACCTGTCATTCCATCCGCTACAACAGCGGATAACAATGACTCTATAGCACCTAGCATTGCAATGATAAATGCCGGACGAATTAGCAGGGTAATTCGTTCCCAAGTAATGTCCGGAAATCGAAAGCTTGGTAAGGTATTAGGGATATCTCCGTAAGCAGAGCCAATCGTAGTCACTTTACCGCTAAAGAATAACGCAGCAATCACAGTCGCGCATAGAAGTCCCACCAATGATCCAGGCACCTTCGGTGCGAATCGAATCGCTAGGATAACGACGGCAAGACAAATCACGGCGGTCAGGATACTGTATCCATTCATCGTCGATAGATGAAGCCCAATTTCTTTCATGTTATCTATAAAGCTCTCATGCCGTTCTATATTCCTTAATCCAAGGAAATTAGCAATCTGTCCGGTGAAGATAATGACCGCTATCCCTGCTGTGAAACCAATCGTTACTGGCCTCGGAATAAACTTAATCAATACACCCAGCTTTAATAACCCCATGAGAACTAGAATAACCCCTGCCATCATCCCAGCGATAAGCAAGTTCTCATAACCATACTCCATCGCAATGGCAAACAAGATAGGAATAAAAGCACCTGTTGGCCCACCAATCTGAAATTTTGATCCTCCGAACAATGAAATACATATTCCGGCAACGATTGTCGTGTAAATGCCATACTCCGGTTTTACACCGGATGCAATAGCAAATGCCATCCCCAAAGGAATGGCAATAACACCGACGATTGTCCCCGAAATCAAATCCTTGCGGAATGCATTCATGTTGTAGCCTTTATATCGGCCCCACCCTATCATGATCAAACCTTCTTTTCTTTAAATATCTGATTATTTGAATATAAGAAGAACATTACTCTAGGACGCAACTGTTGTCAACGCCAAAATAATGTTATTCCTTTATTCTCCGCGCATACCTTCGAGCAATGAAATGGTATTCACCAGATGGTTATCAAATATTTGTTTAGCTACGACCAGAAGATCTTTAATCAGAGGATCACGTANNGTAACGAATAGATCACAGAGGTGCCTTCTTTTACACTGGCTACTACATTCTTGGCGCGTAAAACAGCTAACTGCTGGGATACAGCAGAACCTTCTGATCCTAGTATGGCTTGTAGCTCATTCACATTCTTCTCACCTTCGCTAAGCAGTTCCAGTATACGAATTCGCATCGGATGAGCCAGCGCCTTGAAGAATTCGGTCTTAAATTGCTGAATTTCGGTGTTCATAGACTTCTACTCCTCATACTTACTTCTGAATCTAATGTTATCTTTGTATGTTATCTTAGTCCCTGATAAGCGTCAAATACTCAAGGGGTAGATGCTCACATTATGAACCTGTACTTCTACAAACACACCAAGCGCCATAGGCTCACCGAGACACTCGAACATCACTAAACTTTCACCTATTCGTAAAAATCCTGTTCCGTCCTCTTCAATATTCTCCAGCACACCGGTAAAAACAACCTTATCTCCCTCTAACCTAGTATTGAACTCACTAGCAGGTGCAGGCACAATATCCACCCATCTCATCAGCAGCTCCGA
>DOJM01000073.1:9485-13100 GCA_003529225.1 Paenibacillus sp. | reverse complement strand
ACCCCCGACCCTCGCCAAACTCTGTACGAAAGAATACCTCATCCTTTTTCATGCCACTCTTTGTAATTTTGATTTTCATAGCTATGATTCCACCTTGATAATTTATAACGATCATTATACATGACAATGGGTCTTATATAAGGGGGGAAGACAAAAAACAGGGATGCCCGCAGCCATTATGGCTATGGATCATCCCTGTTTAGGATAAACAAGATTCACTAAGAATCGAGATACTTTATTTCACTTGCTCTGCGCTAAATACTTTTACGTCTAGTGGCGCAGCCAAGAATTCACCAGCTTTAGCTGAGAACGCGGTAAAATGAGCGCTCGTATTGTGGCTAGATACGGCTTCAGCATCGCGCCAAGTCTCCACCATAATAAATGAATTTGCTTCTCCTGCATTCTCATACAGCTCGTAAGAGAGATTTCCCTCTTCAGCGTGAGTAGCAGTGAGAAGTGTTTTGGACTCCGCCAAAAACTGCTCGCGACGTTCCGGATTCACTTTAAGCTCAGCATGGATAATGATCATTGTATATTCCTCCTAAGGTGTAATTTATTTATTTCCACTCAGCAATCTTATCGATAGGCAAACGAACAGATGGATAACCTGCATCAACAGCCTTACCGATGGAAAGCAACATTACTGGAACATAACGATCTTTTTCCATTCCGAACGCTTCTGCGATTTGATCTTTCTCATAACCACCAATTGGGTTTGTATCGTAACCATGTGCACGGGCAACCAGCATCAACTGCATCGCAACAAGAGCACCATCGATGAGCACAGTATCTTTGTTAACTTCACGTGGCAAGGTAGCAAAGTGAGCGGATAATCTAGTCAATTGGTTTTCTTTAACTTCAGCAGGCATTAGTCCACGTTCAACAGCTGTACCATAAATCTCCTCAGCATAGTCGAAATTATTCAAATCACCGAAGATGGCAATCATAGCGGCAGAGGTTTCAACCTGTACGCCATTAAAGCGAGCAAGAGGAGCTAAAGTCGCTTTCGCTTCGTCACTTTCAATGACAAGAAACCGCCAAGGCTGCATGTTTACAGAAGAAGGTGCAAGGGTCGCTTCCGTAAGAATCTGTGTCATCTCTTCTTTGCTGATCTTAACGGTTGGATCATATTTGCGGATAGAGCGGCGACCCGTAATAATTTCTTTAAAATCATTGGTTTGTGTTTGTGTAGCGTTCATATGTGTATTTCTCCTTTGAATGTGTAATTTAGGTAGTTACAGTTACAACAAATTGATATTAGATTGCAGACGATTAAGCATATCAATGAGCACTGTTCGCTCCTGGCCGTTAAATCCAGTAAGCAGAGTAGCGACAAACCGCCTCTTCTCTTCGCTATATTGAATCATTCTTTCCCGCCCTTGATCCGTTAATGAGACCAATGTAACCCTGTTATCTGCTGGGTTGTTGCGGCGAGTGATCGTACCGCTCTCTTCCATCCCTTTCAAGTGCCGGGTGACGGCGGCCGCATCTATATCCATTCCCTTTTGCAGAGTAATTTGGCTGACTTCATCTACCTGGAATAGTTCATTCAGGAGGCGAAGCCGTGTGGGACTAATCCCAGCACATCGTTCGAATTTCGGACAGATTCCCTTGTTTAATGCCTGCAGCAGTTCAAATATGCGGTCTTCCTCAGGATAGTGCTCCGTCAAAATATACCTCCTTTATAAATTTAATTGCATGCAATTGTTTTGTATGAAATTATATTAACTGATAATCATTGACCCGTCAACTAATATATCAAATCATTTTTTAAAAATCAACATTGCTTATCCTCTTATGGTGCTATAGTCTTGAACAAAAAGGAGGAATCCTATGAGAATCTCCCTGATTCAGCTGGATATAGCATTTGGCAATCCCGATATGAATTATGCTGCTGTAGCAAATAAAATTAGTGAAGCTGCCGTCACAGCCCCCGACTGTCTTATTCTCCCTGAGCTTTGGACCACTGGCTATAATCTGACCCGACTAGAAGATATTGGAGATCCAGAAGGAGAAATTACCAAGGAATTCATCTCCAGCTTAGCCAGGCAATACAACATCAATATCGTCGCTGGTTCAGTCGCTAGCAGGAACGCCTCCGGTGTAACTAATCGTATGTTTGTATTTAATCGATCTGGTGAACTCGTTGGCGAATACAGTAAGCTGCATTTGTTTCAGCTAATGGATGAACATCTGTATTTGCAGCCGGGAGAAGACAAAGGTCTCTTCATATTGGAAGGCACATTATGTGCCGGATTAATCTGTTATGATATCCGTTTTCCAGAATGGGTTCGTGCGCATACCGCACAAGGCGCAGAAATCTTGTTTGTCAGTGCAGAATGGCCATTATCCAGGCTGTCACATTGGCGTGCACTACTGATCAGCCGAGCCATCGAGNNGATGTTATGTAGTAGCCTGCAACCGTGCAGGAAGCGATCCTGACAATACCTTTGCTGGGCATTCTATGATCATTGATCCTTGGGGAGATATTTTATGTGAAGCTTCTGAAGGGGAAGAAATCCTAACGGGGGATATTGATTTACATAAGGTGCGTGAAATTCGAGCACAAATCCCTATTTTTGCAGACAGACGTCCGGACTTATATGATTAAAAAGGACGTAACAGATGCTGGCCTCTCGCCAGATTTCTGTTACGTCCTTCTTAACGATGCTCAATATCCGTTTATCCTTGGGCATAACGTTCATGCAGAAGTCGCGCAGCATCCAGAACACGCGGATCTTCATAGTCTAGGAAATATCCGGTCTCCTGCTGTAGCCTGTCAGAGGATGTAAGCACCACTCCACGGTGGGCTAATGCTTGTCTAATCCCTTCGGCAAACACTTCAGTCGCATTCGGTCCACCTAGTTCGCCAAGCCCAGCGATCGTCTCTGGACGAACCCGCGGATAAGATAATGCCGAGTCTCCTCCAGAGGCTTGCTCATAGAATTTATGAATGAGTTCACCACGCTCCTGTCCCGAACCCGAAACCACTACAAATGCATGTACAAAATAGGCATTACTTTGTCTGCGCTGAGCAATGCCGCAAAATTTTCGCCCACCGATCGCCAAATCGAAGTCCCCCGGGCAGTAAGAACCAACAATTGNNCAGCCTGTGGATGACTCATAGCAACTGCCTCAGTGATCAGAGAAGCCAGAAGCCTAAAGTCATCATGAAAGTCCAGCTTTCCTCGTCCTTTGGGGAGAACTAGCGAAACATTAACAATTCCATCATCCAGAGGCACCGCAGCACCACCGGAATGTCTTACCGCTGTACGAATACCTTGCTGCTCCAGCTTATCCATCGCTTGAGCCGCGTACGGAAGCTTGCTGTCCCGTAGGCCGAGCGCAACACCCCCGGAATGACTCCATAGGTGCAGACTAGGAGGAACAAGCCCCGCTCCGACATCCCTACAAAGGGTCTCTTCAAAGGCGAACGGAATCAACGTCTCCCCAGAGCCCCTTGCTTCCGCATCTATCCTGTCATCCTTTAAGATTAGATGCTGGAAAAGTCCCATTTCTACAGGAAGTCCGATGACTTCTTTACTTCTATCAACAGATTCATTGATCATTGGATCATACTCCCAAGTATCCACCGATTCCCCTCTTCCCCGTATT
>DOJM01000073.1:9139-9399 GCA_003529225.1 Paenibacillus sp. | reverse complement strand
AGAATAGGGGGTAGCCTTAGGTTCATGCTATACACAACGTTAAGGAGTGATGCCGCATGACAGTGGAAGTGATGAAGGAACGACAGTTAACCAAGACAAGACAATGGGAACAGGCACTTAACCTGCTGTATATTGATTTCTGGGATTACAGCCATGATGCACTTAGTAAATTCGATGACGAGGACATTCACCAAGCAAGAGTGAACTGCCGTAAGCTGTTAACACTGCTTTCCATTCTCGACCCTGGGCATACTCTAGGG
>DOJM01000073.1:4108-9092 GCA_003529225.1 Paenibacillus sp. | reverse complement strand
ACTCTAGGGCTATACCCCCTATTTGAAAAAGCCCAAAAGAGATTAGGCAAGGTCAGAGATGCAGACGTTCTGATTAAATCGTTCAAGACTAAACGTAAACACGCCAAGGAAAACGGTAATACAAAGACAGCAGAACTGTTGAAGGCTGTAATCGACCACCAAAAGGACAAGCGCAAAGCTTATCGTAAAAAGCTGGCCGATGAGCTCCCTAAGCTAATCAATGAGGATCTGGATGAGAAGTGGAAAGCCTTCCTAAGTGGACAGCTTGAGGCCCTGGTAGCGAAAAAAGATGCTAACGTCGTCATGCGCGAACTTGAGGTAGCTTACGAGCAGAAGAAAAAAGCTTGCAAGGCTATATTTCGTGGACAAGATGCCGAATCAGAAGCAGCCTTCGACTCACTGCATGAGCTGAGGATGGCTGCTAAGGAACTGCGATATACCGCTAGTGCAGCCTCTTTTGCGTTAAATCAGAAATTTCATGCCCATGAGGAAATATATAAGCAGATCCAAGATCAGCTCGGGCTGATTAACGATAACCGCCTTTGGCTGGAAACACTAAATACTATTGGGCGAGAAGAACTGAATGTCGGCAAAAAAACATGGAATAACTTTACTGAACAATTAAAAACCGAAGTACTCGATGCGCTGCACCAAAATGATGTCATACCTCTCACACATCAAATAAAGTAACTCTGAATCGTTTACAACCTCTCTATTCAGCCGTTGTGTCTGATGCGCCGTATTCTTCTATATTCACATTTACTTCATAGGTAATCGGAATTTGGCTGAAGGTTTCGTCCCAGTTATCCTTGACGCTCCGCCATACGGCTGGATGCTGATTATGTAAACTGGTGCCGAAACCGGCAGCTTCGGTATGCAGTTCCTTCTGCATTTTTGTTACAGTAGTTTGCACCAATTCTAGAACACGCTTCTGCAGCAAGGCTTTATCCTTCTTGACAATTCCGTCATGTAATTTCTTCGGTTTCTCGGCAAAGACCTCGGCATATCTACCTGTAGATTTTATTTTCACGTTAAAAGAGATCTGCCCATTGTTCACATTAGCTTTGATCTTGCTATGCATGGATTTCACCTCATAGGTTAAGAGGTCATTGGTATCCGGATTATACGTCTTAAGCACTCCTCCTAACCCCTTTCCGGTCAGCCAAGCCATCCCTTCCAGCTCCGGCTCGTCCAAAAAGCCGACAAGCTTCCCCGTTTCCCCGTTGATTACACCTGCTCCTGTTAGCTTTGTCTCCTTATCAAAAGCAATAACATTTTGCAATAAGAAGCTTCTTTTTCCCTGCAACGGGCCAACTACTTTAGCCATAGATACCGGCTCCCATACCCCCATATTCCGGTCTCTGTTATTATAGATCCCTTCAAGTACAAATGCAGGGGTCTGACCCGGCAGTGCATTTTCCAATACATCTTTGGCTTTTCCCTTGCTGACAAATATCATAACACTTGGACGGATATTATCATCCCGAGTATAGAAATCTATTAGTTCAGTAAGGTTCTTAGATCGTGCCAGTTTTTCACTAATCACAATGACCTTTAGGTGATGACCTATCGGAGTGCGTCTAGTACGCAATGAAAGCTGCCGTATCGCTTCAAAGATAGAATCGCTAGTTTCACTCATATTATAGTATTTCTTAATGGAGGATGAACCTCCAGTAGACTTCATTACGGCCCCTCCCGATCCTTGCGGAATCGTAATTTGATAGGTACTTATTATTTTTGCAGGCTTCGTATTATTCCCACCTCCCGGCTTAGCTACCTCCTCATCTCCTGTCTCCTCCTCACTGTCCAGGGCAACACCAATCAACATGTCTAATTCCTCAATAGGTCTGCTGCTCCAACAGCCGGACAACAGGGCACATAGTACAGAAAGTGCAATCCACATCCTCCATTTTTTNNACAACCCTCCGGAAGTATGTGATGATTAATAGTGGCAACGGAAGCAATCCGAATAGAATAAGCATACAATCACCGATACCTGTTCCTAAAGCAAACAGAGCATTCACATTTGGAGGAATTCTAGAAACTACCTAGACAACAGGAAGTATAGCTAACAAACAGCTTTTGAAGTTTTTATGAATGATTTGAGACAAACCTAAAGCCGCTGCATATATTGAAATACAAAAGGTACAAAAAATCTGCATAATCCAGATCACCAATAACAGCGACTCAAACCTTTCAAAGATAAGATAGTTCACTTCAAAGCTCCGTACAAGATCGAGAAACGGCCAGGTTCTTGTTGTCACTCCTTCTATAGAAAAGGCGCCAATGGTCACTATAACGGCTAAGCTATAAAATAACGTCGATATACATGTTCCGGCAATGATTACCTTTACTGCTTTTTGGGGCTTATCCATAAAAGCAACAACGAACAACATCGCTTCTCCAGCTGTAAAGGTTAGGATGGTTGGTCTGATCCCTTTCCATACGGGTTCCAGTCCCTCTCCCAATACTGGAAGTAGATTATTGAGGTCAAAAACTTGGAAACTTAGCAGACAAACCCCCAGAAACACTGTCCAGGTAATCGGAACAATGAGTCTGCACATGCTGGTGATGGCATTAATTCCTCCTCTGCATAAGTAGAAGGCGATCCACATAAAAGCAGCCATAATAGCCCAAGGAGGTGTTCCTTCCAATAGAAAAAAAGAGGTCACCTCCTGTACAGAACGCGCCTCAAAGCCGGCGATGCAGAGAAAATACCCTATGACTCCTATTGCGAGAACCATTCCGAGAGGCTTGCCGATGATCTTCCCGATATATTGAAAGAAAGTTTGGCCTGGAAACTGTTGACTAAGTTTCACTATGATCAATCCGAACAGAAAGGAGATTACTCCCCCTAAAAAAATACTTATCCACACATCTGGACTACCACTGGCCTCTACAATGGTCCGAGGAAGCGTAAGTACCCCTGCCGCAATCGTATAATTGGCTAGAATGATCGTCGCTTGAACAGCAGTAATTCGGTCCTTTACATCGGCGCTCATGTTCTCTTCCTCCTTTATCTAGACTTCTCACCCTTTACGCAAGGGGTCCTTTGGTTTCAAAAACGTAGGTCGCCCGGTTAGAAATTGCAAAGGCATACGGAATATAAAATCCTTCCAATTCACCATCTCATTTGGGACTGCCAGACCAAGATAAGGAATACCAAAACTCTTCAGCTTAATTAAATGACTACTAAGCAAGAGAAAAAACAGTACAACTCCGTATAATCCAAAAATGGCTGCAAAAAACATGGCTGCAAAACGGAGCATACGAAGCGTCATCCCAGCACTATACATGGGCATAGAGAAGGAAGAAACAGCCGTAACTGATACTACAATGACTAAAATCGGACTCACAATTCCAGCCTCTACCGCGGCTTGACCGATGATCAGACCGCCGACAATTCCCATCGCCGGACCGATAGGTTTAGGCAAGCGAAGCCCAGCCTCTCGTAAGATTTCAATCGAGACCTCCATAATCAAGGCTTCGATTAATACCGTAAAGGGGACTCCTTGCCGGGAGGCGATAATAGAAATGGCTAGCTTAGTTGGAATCAAGCCTGGCTGGAACGAAAGGAAGGAAATATATAGTGCCGGAGCAAAAAGTGATATCAATGCCGCAAAAAAACGCAAAAGACGTAGCATCGATCCTACCATCCAGCGATCGTTATAATCCTCTGGCGATTGCAGTAACATCCCGAAGGTAACCGGCATAATCAAGGCGAAGGGAGTGCCATCAATTAAGATAGCTACTCTTCCTTCCAGAAGTGCTGCCATTACACGGTCCGGTCTTTCTGTATTCTGAATCTGCTGGAAGGGACTGTAGCTATTATCCTCAATCAATTGCTCGACATAACCAGATTCTTGAACATCATCTATATCTATCGTTTTAATTCTTCGTTTAACCTCTTCTACAAGCTCATCATTCGCAATATCCTTGATATAGGTTAAGATGAGTTCCTTCTGCATTCTCTTTCCTACAGAAAAAGAAATCATAGCTAACTCCGTACTCTGCCCGTGTCTACGCAGCATTGCTGTGTTGTCGCTTAATGTCTCGTTAAATCCGCTTCGTGAGCCCCGCAGGACTGCTTCAGATTCCGGCTCCTGAATCCCCCTTGTATTCCCCTTCGGACTACTAAGCACAAAAGCCTTGGATATCCCCTCCACGAGCAGCACAGCAGATCCAAATAACACCTTCTGAAGCGAGAGGTATGCACTATCCGTAAGCTCAACTTCCGAGATAAGCAGGATCTCATGGATGAAAATATCTTGTAGATCCTTGGCTGCCGGTACTGAGTTCATATCTTTAAATGGCTGATACGCATTCATTAACGGCTCCAGTATATTCTGATCCATCTTATCTTTGTCCGTTAGCCCGTCTACGTACAATAGCGCTGCCCTGGTCATTATGCTTCCGATTCGCAACTCCCTTACGTTCACATCATGCATATCGGCGCTGATCTCTTTAAATTTCTGCAAATCCTCTTTTAAATGACCACTGTATGTTATTGCTGCATCAGTATCCTTAGTTAATTCATTCGAGTTATTCTGCCCCTTAGTCCCTTCTTCGGCGCTCATTCCTCCAGAGTCTTCTCCGGATGAAACACCTCCACCTTTGCTGCCAGTAGCTTTTTCCGCTCTAGTCGTTATCCTGTCTTCTTTGGCTTTAGCCCAGCTTATTGTACGAAGTAGGAAGAAAGGGACACAGAAGATCATAATCCCTTGGAAAACCACACCCCAACTTGGAATTAACTCTATTACCTCATTCCACACCCCAAACACCTCCATTATAGCTGTGACCGTATTTTTTACCGAAGATGGGTAATTCATGCATACAAAAAAGACCCCACAATATGGGGTCTTCGGCTTCGTAAAGTGTCGGATGTTAGCCTTGGACGTTCGGCTGACGTGATTAAAGTTTATTGCGGCATCATGCGAGTGGTTATCGCGATGCGATTCCATGCATTGATTGTAACAATTGCCAT
>DOJM01000073.1:0-3930 GCA_003529225.1 Paenibacillus sp. | reverse complement strand
CCATCATCGCTTTGTATGCGGCTGGAATTTCACCGGCCAGATCCATTCTTTGTTCCATGGGGATAGCTCCTCTCCGGCTGTAGACCGGTTATCTTTTGATTGTTTCACTACTAAGACAATACAGAAGCTCGGTTTGTGACAGATTACCCTATTCGTTGTAATTTATCGGGATTGAGTACGATATATATATGCTCCATCCGCTCCCCGGCCGCATCAAGCTGGAAGCTGATCGCCTTAATCGGCCGGCCATCCCGATAGATGACGATGCCCAGCTGGCCGTTAAGTACCATCATGCTTTGCGATTCTCCGAGGAAGCCCTTCTTAATGACACCTTCAATGAAAGCTTGAACACGATCTCTGCCCGTAATGGTGAAGATCGCTGCACGAACTTTACCGCCGCCGTCCGACGTAAGCAGCGCGNNACAAGCGCATCGACGTTGCCGCCTCGCGCAGCTGCGAGAAATGCTGTCGCAAGAGGTATTGCCTGAGCCGTGTTGCCTGGCAAAACGGGCGATTGTTGATGCAGCTTATCATTAGCGCGGCTAAATATTTTTCGACAGTTGGCTTCTGATTTTCCTAATACATCGGCAATTTCGCTATATTCAAAAGCGAAGGATTGGCGCAGGATGAAGACGGCTCTCTCGACAGCCGACAAATGTTCCAGCATGACGAGCAGGGCGTAGGATACATTTTCATCGTGATCAAAGAGATCAGCCGGATTATTGCCGCCTCCATTCGTAAAACTGACGAGCGGCTCCGGCAGCCATGTGCCGACATACTGCTCTCTCCTTATACGGGCGGATTGCAAATAGTTGATGCAACGATTTGTTGTCATACGGATTAAGTAAGCTTTCGGATGGGTGATATCTATAGTTTGTAGCTTGCTGTACTCGATGAATACGTCTTGAACGAGGTCCTCTGCATCTGCTATAGAGCCGGTCATACGGTAAGCGATTGCTTGCAGCAGAGAGTGATAGTTGGTATATGCAACCTGAAAATCCATACGGGCTAGACTCCTTCCTTCCAAAGCTGTGCCTTTCATACCGTCACGGCTAACCGCGGCGTCTACATCGTTCAACAGATGATCAACAATATAGACGCTCTCCTAGGGCTCATCTAGCCTATCGAGCGCACGCAGGAAAATATCCGGATGAGGCTTTCTTAATGCCTTCTCAGCTTGAGATCAATATAGCATCAAAATAGCATCAAAATATAACTAAATTCCAATCGTTTGAATAACCTTATTCAATATCCCTTGGTAGGCTGCTATAGGACGTAGGCCAACCAACTTTTCCATTGGCTGCCCATCTTTATATACAATGACTGTAGGCATCCCCATAACACCAGCTTCCCCAGCCAGATCCGGCATTTCGTCACAATTCACCTTTACAATAGAAACATCATCTCCATATTCCTGATGAAGATCTTCCAGAAGAGGCAGCAACACCTTGCAAGGGGGACACCATGGTGCACCGTAATCTACCAATACCGTTCCACCACCGCGTATTTCTGCTCGTACCCAATCAGCGCTATCTGCATTTGTAATAGACATTTGTCATTCCTCCTCAAAGTTTTCAACTCCAGCAGTACCTACTCCAAATTCTCCAGTGTACATGCCTCTAAGCTACTCTCGTTCTGCTCTTGTAAGATAGAGGCCATTCTTTCTTCCAAATTGCGTTTGATCTGATTCAGTTCTACAAGTTGACGTTCAATATCTTCAAGCTTGCTACGGTATAGTGGCATCACTTCTGCGCAGAAAGCTTCTTTGTTCTTCAAGACACAATGTAGAAAGCCCGCGATCTGCTCTGTGGACAGTCCCAGGTTCAAATATAATTTTATCGTTTCTACCGTCTCCACAGCGAGCGGAGAGTACTCCCGATATCCGTTGGCCTGACGGATCGGCGAAATTAATCCCTGACTCTCATAATAACGAATTGAACGGACGCTAACGCCCGTCAGTTTAGCAAGCTCACCTATTTTCATAGCATTCTCCCCGGGGTTCATGAGAATTGTTCTACACCAGTATAAACCCTGACATCAATGTAAGAGTCAACAAAAAAATCCAACCATAGTTATCCCACAGTTGGACTCATTTATAATCTTACAACAAGTATATCCACCTATATTCTACAATAATCCTGCTGCCCAAAGCCCACCTCTACGAATCATTTCTCGGAATGGCTTTACTGAGAATGAAGCTAAATGGTGCCCTGGCATTAAATANNCGTGACACCAAGCCGCTTGGTGCATAGCTCCCTCATGAGGATATTCTGCAAGTACCGTCGTTTCGAAATAAGGATGCATCTCAAAATAATACGGCTCATCCTCAATCACAAATTCTTCAATTCCCTGCATAATGGGATGCTCTCGTGCGGGTATGGACATCTGCAGCGAAGTGTTTTCTGGATGATGGGTGAAATGTGCGCCCAGCATAACACCAAGCTCCTGATTGCGCTGTAGGGAGATTCCGTTATGTACTAGTAGTAATCCACCCCCGCCAGCCACATAGGAGAGCAAAGCACTGCTTTGTTCCACCGGGATTTTGTCATCAGAAAATTCGGTGTAGGAGATTACCAGCTTGTAGTCAGACAACGCTTCTTTATTAAGCAGTCCATAATCCTCTGAAGAGAAAACCTGTAGGTCATTAGCAAGTATTTGCTCGATCTCCCGGTCCACGCCAGCAAAGGGGTGATATTTAACCTCCGAGTAGCTTCCGAGTGCGAGTGCTTTTAGTGTTGACATGTTATCAGCGCCTTTCTTCTTATCCTATTTTGAGTTATTCGTCTACCAAGGCCAAGAGCTGCCATCCGTATCCAGATAGGCGGGTTCCTCACCTAGAAATTTTTTATAATCCAGAACAAGGCCGATAATCTGCTCCGCAGACTGTTCAGGAGTCATTTCCGCTTGCTCATCCTTCTTACCTTGCATATAAGTCTGCAGCCAGCCAGGATGGAACACCATCACTTGACCGCCAAGCGTTTTCAGATGATTATGCATCAAGGAGGACTGCATATTCAGTGCTGCCTTCGACATACAATATCCATACATGTTGATACGCCTATTTCGGGCAATACTGCCTGCCTCCGATGAAATATTGACGATTAATTTATCCTCACTTTGTAGTAACAGTCCCATAAGTGCATTGCTGACTCTTAACGCGCCAAGTGTATTTACATTGTATATTTCTGCCATGCCTACATCATCCAGCTCCACCAGCACAGTAGCATTATCAGCAGAACGAATAATACCTGCATTATTAATAATAATATCGACATATCCAGTTTTACTGGATATTACTCGTGCAGCCTGCTTTACACTATCTTTATTGCTGATATCCAGGGGGATGAGCTCCAACTGTTCAGGATATTGCTCTTTAAGCGCTTTCAAATCTTCTGATTCTTTCAAAAACTGTCCTGCAAATACTGAGAACTGTTTGGCCAACAACGAACGTACAAGCGACAGTCCGAGCCCCCGATCAGCGCCAGTTACACATGCAACTCTCTTCATTCTTCTGAACACTCCTATCTCGTAGCGATATGGTTAGGCATGTTGCTTCTTTTCACCTTAGCATGCGATACTCTTTTTTTCAACGCGACTGGATCCAGGTTTAGCACCTCTTGTGCAAGCCTTTCAGAATCCTTTTTGTTTTAATTTTGATATATGTTACAATCATGATTACAGGTTGTTAACAACACAATTGTTAGCAAAATAACGATCCCAGGAGGGCGATATCTATGTCTATTCAACAACTCCATACGCTGGAGGATCTTGAGCAATATGTAGCTAAGCCTGGCAAGAAGCTGCTGTTTAAACACAGCACAACCTGCCCGATTAGTGCTAAAGCTAATGAAGAGTTTCAGGCTTATCTGAAGGATGCGGATACTGCCGCAGCAGTGGTCTTAGTCATCGAGGATCGTTCCGTTTCCAATC
>DOJM01000186.1:2344-2922 GCA_003529225.1 Paenibacillus sp. | reverse complement strand
ATCTGAGGATTTAACGACTACAGCGATCCGGGTCTCACGGATTTCTGCTTTACTTGGTCCGATGACTACACTTGTTGTAAACGCGGCGATTATAGCTATTTTGTGGGTAGGTGGAATTCATATCGATGGGGGTCGATTGTCTCAGGGTGAGATTATTGCCTTCATTAATTACGTCACTCAAATCTTATTGGCGCTTATAGTGGTTTCTAACTTGGTCATTATTTTTACAAAAGCCTCATCCTCTGCCAATCGTGTAAATGAAGTACTGAGTGTCAAAGCATCCGTGTCTGAGGAAAGGAATGTTGTGATGGCTGAACCTGATCATACCGCTCCTGCCATATCATTCGATCATGTATCGTTTGGTTATAATACAACAGGTGAATCGGCATTAGAGGATATTTCGGTAGTCATTAACCGCGGAGAAACTGTGGGACTGATTGGCAGTACGGGTTCTNNGATTGTGCCGCAAAAAGCAGTGTTGTTTACAGGAACAATCGCTGAGAATATTCGTTGGGGCAAGGAAGATGCAACCGAGGAAGAAATCATGCAAGCCGCCTCAGTTGCTCAAGCGGAAGAGT
>DOJM01000186.1:0-2330 GCA_003529225.1 Paenibacillus sp. | reverse complement strand
TTCGTAAATTGCCTGAAGGATTGAATACGCAGGTATCACGTGGTGGACTTAATTTATCCGGGGGGCAAAAGCAGCGTTTGACCATAGCTCGTGCAGTGGTAGGTAAGCCGTCGATTCTTATTCTGGATGACTCCTCCAGTGCACTGGATTTCGCTACTGATGCGGCATTACGAAAGGCGCTCAAAGAGAGCAGCCAGCAAATGACCGTACTCGTTGTCTCGCAGAGGGTAAGCACTGTAAGGCAAGCGGATAAAATTATGGTATTTGAGGAAGGGCGGATCGCCGGTGTCGGTACCCATGAGGAGCTGATGCGCGATTGTGAAGAGTACAAAGAAATCTGCCTGTCCCAGCTATCGAGTGAGGAGGCGGGCCAATGAACAAAAACAACATTTGGAAAAGACTAATTGTGTACACAGGTCATTATAAAAAAATAGCTATAGGCGCGGTAATATGCGCATTNNTGTGATCGCCAGTCTAATCGGGCCGCTGCTTATCGGTAAAGCCATTGATTTTATGATCGGACCGGGAGAGGTGGATTTTGACGCCGTACTTAGACTGCTTTTGATACTGGCAGCGGTATATATTGTCGGCAGCTTTTTCGGATGGCTCCTTACCTATCTGACGAATCGAATCGCCTACCGGACTGTATATGACTTACGGCGGGAGCTTTTTGATAAATTAAATGTTTTGCCTTTAAAATTTCACGACAACCACCCCCAAGGAGACAGTATCAGCCGGTTTGTTAACGATATGGATGCCGTCTCTGATGGACTGCTGCAAGGCTTCTCCACACTGCTTACAGGGATCATCACCATTGTTGGGGCAATTGTGCTTATGTTGTACATCAGTCCTCTGATGACCTTAGTAGTTCTTCTGTCAGCACCCGCCACCTTTTTTGTGGCCAGATTTATTACGATGCGCTCCCAGAAGATGTTTAAGGAGCAGGCCAAGATTCTCGGTGGTCTCAATGGCTATGTGGAGGAAATGATCGGCGGACAAAAAGTAGTCACCGCTTATCATTATGAAGAACGTGCAATGTCTCAGTTTGAAGAACAAAATGAGACGTTATATCAGACCGGTGTGAAGTCACAATTTTATGGCTCCTTATCCAATCCGACAACACGTCTGGTAAATAACGTTACGTTCTCAGTTATAGCTATGATCGGTAGTGTTATGGTAATTCGGGGACATTTCACGGTAGGGGATCTATCCAGTTTCTTGATCTTCTCCAACTTGTTCGCAAAGCCTTTTAATGAAATAACAGGTGTGATTACACAGCTTCAATCAGCAACTGCCTCTGCGCAGCGGATTTTCGCTATTCTCGATCTAACGCCAGAACCCGCTGATTCTAAGGACGCCTTAATCATGAGTACAAGTCAAGGAACCATTGCCTTCGAAAAAGCATCGTTTGCTTATAATCCAGAACGTCCCTTGATTAACGATTNNCGACGTGGACCGTGGGTCCATCAAGATTGATGGTGTGGATATTAAGACCATTACGCGTGACAGTCTGCGACGTAATTTTGGGATGGTGCTGCAGGATACTTGGCTCTTTGGGGGCACGATCAGAGATAATATTGCTTACGGAAAACCAGGGGCTACAGAGGAAGAAGTCATCGCTGCTGCTAAAGCTGCTAATGCTCATAGCTTCATTAAACGTCTGCCTGAAGGGTATGATACGAAGATCAGTGGCTCAGGGGATAATCTCTCCCAAGGACAGAAGCAGCTACTTACCATTGCACGAGTAATGCTTGTAGATCCACCTATGCTCATTTTAGACGAAGCTACAAGCAGTATTGATACATTAACTGAGGTACGGATTCAGAAAGCTTTTCTGACTATGATTGCTGGTCGGACCAGCTTTGTGATTGCCCACCGATTGTCAACGATTCAAGAGTCGGATCTCATTCTTTTCATGAAGGATGGAGACATTGTGGAGAGTGGTACGCATGATCAACTCCTAGCCAGCGGTGGATATTACGCCAGATTATATAACAGTCAGTTCGCCTCAGCGNNTTTGGGTGAGGGTGCTTCTTTTTTGTCAGTAGCATCGTATTTGCTGTCCCGTAAATGAAACCTCAGATGGTTCCCTTCGTATCCTTAAATATGCAAATATTAGGGAGGGAATTCATTACAATGTCAATGTTTAAACGAATGCTCGCGAGTGCCGGAATTGGAGCGGCTAAAGTAGATCTCATGCTCCATCAAGATTTCGTGAACGCAGGTGATACGATCAGTGGTACCGTCCGAATTCAAGGTGGCCGAGTGGATCAGGAGGTCGATGACGTCTACGCATTCGTTAAGACGCGTTATTTGAAAGAGCTGAACGA
>DOJM01000248.1:12470-12707 GCA_003529225.1 Paenibacillus sp. | reverse complement strand
AACACCCTTGCCCTGAAAACCTACGCAGCCTTAGGCTTTAAGCGGGAGGGTGTAGAGCGCGAATCAGCGCAGTTTGGGGAGCAATATGTAGATTGTGTGGAAATGAGCATTTTAGACCGAGAATGGTTAGCGCTCCAAAAATCATAAAGGTTAACTTCTAACAACCGAAGGGCTGTTGCTCTGGTCATGATCGACCAGGACAACAGCCCCTTTTTATAAATATAAGAATATATAAGT
>DOJM01000248.1:7455-12460 GCA_003529225.1 Paenibacillus sp. | reverse complement strand
TATATATATAATGGTTTTTATGAAGGGAGAACTTCCCGTAGACGTCCTGTCTTCTCATAAACATCCTGAAACAGACGGGAGGGTTGATTTCGAACCGCTGGCTTAGGAGTTACGGTCTCATAGGGCCCAACAACTACAATATTATTAATACTTCCCTTGACGACAGCACCATCCTTAATAATGGCGCCTTCGCCAATAATGGCATTTTCGATCTGTACGCCACGTCCAATGCGAACGCCAGGCATAATAACGCTTTGTTTAATTTGGCTCATTTTACCAATTTCCACACCATTGAAGATTACAGAACGTTGCAAACTGCCTTCTTGCGTGCAGAATTCATTCACGAGAGAGTCCGTTGATGGAATCTGAACACGTGGTTTATGAACAGCAAGCTTAGTCCGGCGACTCCGGCTATACATCGGCCAATGAGCTTTGTCGAGCTTCATGCCATTGTTTTTTTGCAGAAGATCCATATGTGCTTCCCAGAGACTACCCACAGTACCTACATCTCTCCAGTATCCTTTGAAGCGGTAAGCGAATAAATCATCATTCTGATCAAGCATCGTTGGTATAACGTCTTTACCAAAGTCATGACTGGAATTCGGATTAGCTGCATCCCGTAGCAAGTGCTCCTTCAGATAAGCCCACTCAAACAGATATATACCCATAGAAGCTAAATTACTTCTAGGTACTTTTGGTTTTTCCGCAAACTCAGAGATTTTTAGTTCATCATTTACGTTCATCACTCCAAAACGACTAGCTTCATCCCACGGTACCTCCATTACGGAGATCGTGGCTTTAGCAGCCTTGCCTACATGATAATCCAGCATTTTGCGGTAATCCATATGGTAAATATGGTCACCGGACAGAATAAGTACATGCTCTGGATTACAACTATCGATATACTCAATATTCTTATAAATCGCATCAGCAGTTCCTGTATAGCTGTCTCTGCCTTCAACACCAGAAGGAAGCAGGGTGACACCTTTGTCCTTTTGACTATGTAAGCCCCAAGGTTCACCTTCACCGATGTGATCGTGCAAGGATTCAGCTTCATATTGCGTCAGGACACCTACTGTATCAATTTTAGAATTTACACAATTACTTAGTGGGAAATCAATAATTTTATACTGTCCACCGAAAGGGACTGCAGGCTTAGCCATACTGGAAGTCAAGGGAGCCAATCTGCGGCCTTCCCCTCCTGCCAAGAGCATGGCGATACAATCTTTTTTGTTAATCATTTGTTATCCCTCCCATTATTTTGTCAATGCTTGTTATATAAACTTACAACAAGCACTTGAAACGACATAGGTGAAGTATATTGCTGTGTAAAAAGAAAAATTACAACTAATATTTCTTTATCAGAAAATTTTTTGTTTTCACATCAAATCATTTTCAAAATGGTAATATTCGGTTAATCTAATAGGTACAAGCATTCCAAAAAGGTGGTGTAGAATTGGCTGAAATAGCAACAATCGATACCCTTCCGTCAGCTTCTGATATTTATTTGTTCCATGAGGGCACCAATTATCGCAGCTATTCTATGCTGGGTGCGCACACTGCCGCTGAAGAAGGCGTTACGGGCGTGCGCTTTACCGTGTGGGCTCCTCATGCGACATATGTAGGACTAGCTGGTGATCATAATGGCTGGGATGGAACGCGGGACATGGACTCGTTATATAAGATACCCGATTCAGGATTTTGGAGTCGTTTTTTTCCGGGAATAAAGCTGGGAACTTTTTACAAATACAGAATTGTTGCTAGTGATGACTCCAGCTTCTTAAAAGCGGATCCATTTGCCTTCAAAGCTGAGATTCGACCGGCGACTGCATCCGTTGTTACGGATCTCAGTGGTTATCGTTGGGGAGATGCAGCATGGCGGAGAAGGAGTAAAGTTCCATATCATCAACCGATGAACATTTATGAGATGCATTTTGGAACTTGGCGTCAAAAAGAAGATGGGGAATTTTATAGCTATCAGGAAATGAGTGAATTATTAATTCCTTATTTGGTGGAAATGGGCTATACCCATGTAGAGTTTATGCCGCTTGCTGAGCATCCATACGATTTGTCTTGGGGCTATCAAGGGACGGGGTATTTTGCGGCTACGAGTCGATATGGGGAACCCCATGAGTTGATGTATTTAATCGATCACTTGCACCAAGCTGGAATTGGTGTCATTCTGGATTGGGTTCCGGCCCATTTTGCAAAGGATGCACACGGTTTAAGAATGTTTGATGGTTCGCCACTTTATGAATATGCAGATCCAATGTTGGCGGAAAAACCTGGCTGGGGAACCCTTTCGTTTGACTTTAGCAAGCCAGAGATTTCTTCGTTTCTCATTTCTAATGCACTCTTTTGGTTTGAGTATTATCATATTGACGGGATGCGTGTAGATGCGGTTACCAGCATGCTTCGTCTCGATTTTGAAAAACAGGCTCATCAATATCGGCGTAATGTGAATGGTGGTCTGGAGAATTTAGAGGCCATTAAATTTATTCAGAATCTGAATAAAGCGATATTTCAGTACTATCCTAAGGCACTGATGATGGCAGAAGAATCAAGTGCGTGGCCTGGAGTTACAGCGCCGGCACATGAAGGTGGTCTCGGTTTCAACTACAAGTGGAATATGGGATGGATGAATGATACTTTGGGCTACATAGAACATGATTTCTGGGCGCGCCCTCATCATCATAATTTATTAACATTTCCAATATGTTATGCTTATGCCGAAAATTATGCATTACCGTTATCACATGATGAGGTTGTACATGGCAAGAAGTCATTACTTGATAAAATGCCGGGTTCTTATGAACAAAAGTTCGCAGGACTTAGGCTACTGCTCGGTTATCAAATTTCCCATCCCGGAAAGAAACTTCTGTTCATGGGAGGAGAATTTGGTCAATTTATCGAATGGAAGGATCAGGAGCAGCTGGATTGGCTACTGCTGGACTATGACAGCCATCGCGGCATGCTAGCTTACACTGCTGCACTTAATAAACTTTATCGCTCGGAGAAAGCCCTGTGGGAGCTTGATCATTCCCAAGAGGGTTATCAATGGATTGATGCAGATGATAATGAACAAAGCGTAATTTCATATCTGCGTAAAGGCAAGAAGCCTGGAGATACGTTGCTGTTTATCATCAATTTTCAACCTGCCCAGCGTCAACAGTATCGTATAGGCGTTCCTCGCCCAGGGACTTATGAAGAAGTCTTTAGCTCTGAAGATGTAGCGTTCGGAGGTTCGGGTATACACAACTTGCCTCAGAAGAGTAAAAAGTTAGAATGGCATAATCAGGTGAACAGTATAGAGCTAACATTACCGCCTCTTAGCTTCCTGGTGTTTAAGAAAATGTCACGAGTGTGTAAGAGTAAAGAGGCAAATGAGTCATAGATTAAAGAACGAAAAGAGAATCCGTACACTTTAAAGGGGGAAATAATCATGAAAGTTTTATTTGCCGCAGCTGAAGCTCATCCATTTATCAAAACGGGTGGTCTGGCCGATGTCATTGGGGCATTACCTAAAGCGCTGAAGGGTGCCGGGGTGGATGTACGAGTGATTTTGCCTAAATATCGTGGGATTCCAGAAAAGTTCACTTCAAAAATGGAGCATTTAACAGAAGTGTATGTGCCAATCGGCTGGCGTAATCAATACTGCGGGATCGAACATATGGTTTATGACGGTATCCCCATTTACTTTATCGACAATGAATATTATTTTGGACGGGATGGAATCTACGGATATATGGACGATGGAGAGCGCTTCGCGTTCTATAATCGTGCGGTGCTGGAGTGTCTGCCCGCTATTGATTTTCAGCCGGACGTCTTGCATTGCCATGATTGGCATGCGGCTGTAATCCCAATGCTGCTTCAGGGGCATTATCGACACAATCCATTCTATAGCGAAATGCGAAGTGTATTTACCATACATAACCTGTTGTATCAGGGCGTGTTTCCTTATGAAATACTTGGGGAGTTATTGGGTCTCGACAGTAGTTATTTTCTAGGGGTTGAGTATTACGGAAATGTGAATTTCTTAAAAGGTGGCATTGTATACAGCGATCGTGTCACCACCGTTAGTCCAACCTACTCCGAAGAAATTCGGACACCTTATTATGGTTACGGGCTGGATGGATTACTAAATGCACGGGCGGATGTATTAAGTGGTATTGTGAACGGAATTGATACGAAAAGTTATAATCCTGCAACAGATCCAAGTCTGGTTACCCGGTATCGTTCTAATCTGGCAAAGAAAACGGAGAATAAGTTAGCCTTACAGGAGGAATTAGGACTACCTGTGGATGCTACTATTCCGATGATTGCCATGGTTACTCGTCTTGTGGATTCCAAAGGTTTAGATCTGCTTACACGTGTATTGGATGAGCTACTATATAATGATGATGTTCAATTTGTTCTGCTTGGAACGGGGGATGAGTCCTATGAGCGGTGGTTCAGGGAAGCAGCTTGGCGTTATCCGACAAAGCTATCTTCACAAATNNAAAATATATGCCGCTAGTGATATCTTTCTTATGCCTTCCAAGTTTGAACCATGTGGGATCAGTCAACTTCTCGCTTTGCGCTATGGCAGCATACCCGTTGTGCGAGAAACCGGTGGTCTGAATGACACGGTTCAACCTTATAATGAAGAATCCGGTGAAGGGAACGGCTTTACGTTCAGCAACTATAACGCCCATGATATGATGTTTACGCTTCGTCGGGCGATCTCATTATACAAGCGACCTGAACACTGGAAAAAAATTACGAAAAACGCGTTCGCTGGCGATTATAGCTGGAATGTATCGGCTCAGCAGTACATCGATATTTATAATGAAATTACGGAATAAAGGTTCATCAGATTTTATAATAGGTTAATAAGGGAGTACGCTAAAGTATGAATACTTTAGCGTACTTCTTTTTTTGATGAAAATTAGAACAATTTGCCGCATGATTTGGTTAAGTTAGGGAATAGTAAAAATGTATAAAATTATATTTAATTTGAATAAAG
>DOJM01000248.1:5785-7433 GCA_003529225.1 Paenibacillus sp. | reverse complement strand
TCGGATAAATGAATTCTTTGCTTTCAAACCCATTAAAAGGAAGTTATTGTCACAATTATGCCTTTGCATATTCATACGTTCTGATTTATAATAAATCGGTCAAAGAGACTACGTGGATTTTTTTCATACGAATAGGGGAGATATAGAAATGAACAAATGGGGTAAACTTAGTTTAGGTATGATATTAGCAGTAGGCCTGTTGTCAGGCTGCGGACAAAATAAAAATGATAGTGATACCGCTGCAAATGGAAATGCAACTAACGGTGGGGCAGCTAAGAAACTTACTATGGGCACAAGTGCAGACTTTCCTCCGTACGAATTCCATAAAGTAGTAGACGGTAAAGATACTGTCGTGGGCTTCGATATCGATATTGCTAAGGAAATTGCTGCTGATATGGGTGCTGAGCTTGTGATTAAGGACTTGCCATTCGATTCACTACTAAACGAAGTGTCCAGCGGAAGAGTNNTGTAATTTCTGGACTTAGCCCGACGGAAGAACGTAAAAAAGCTGTTGATCTTTCAGACATTTATTACAAGGCTGAGCAAGCGATTGTTGTGCGTGAAGCGGACAAAGATAAATACGCTACTATGGATGCTGTAAAAGGTACCAAAATTGGTGTGCAGACTGGATCCATTCAAGAAGAAATTGCTAAAGGGATCGAGGGAGCGAAAGTCACTTCGCTTGGTAAAATTTCCGAAATCGTTCTACAATTGCAATCCAATCGTGTAGATACTGCTATCATTGAAGGACCCGTTGCCAAATCATTCGTTAAGAATGTTCCTGGTCTTGTAATTATTGATGCTAAGCCGGAAGTTGAGGATGACGGTTATGCTATTGGTATTAAAAAAGGAAACAAAGAGCTATTGGATCAAGTAAACAGCACACTGACACGTTTAAACTCAGAAGGTAAAATTGATGAATTCGTAACGGCAGCTAGTGAACTTGCAGATAGCACGAAGTAAAGAAACAATGGATATTTTTAAAGTCTGCTAAAGTAAATTGTATGTGTATACAGAAAATAGCGACAATAAGCTATTTTCTATTTTTTTGGAGATGGGAGGAAAGGTTATGGACATTACTTTATTTAAAATGGCTTATGATTATCGTGATTTTTTCCTAACCGGTTTGCAGTATACCTTGCTGCTTGCTGTTTTGGGCGTCTTCTTTGGTTTTATTCTAGGGATTATCGTTTCCTTGCTACGTATGTCCAAATGGAGTGTGCTTCGCTTCTTGGCAACAGCCTGGGTAGAATTCCTTCGTGGTACACCTATGCTTGTTCAACTGTTTCTGATCCATTATGGATTGGCTACATTCGGGATTGAGTTTACACCGATTCAGTCGGGGGCAATCACTTTATCCATTAACAGTTCTGCTTACCTTGCAGAGATTTTCCGTGCTGGTATTCAGGGTGTAGATCGTGNNATGACTATGCGCCATATCATACTTCCGCAGGCACTCAAGAGTGTTCTTCCGGCAATCGGAAATGAATTTATCACCATTATCAAGGAATCATCGATAATTTCTTTTATCGGCGTTACGGATTTGATGTTTCAAGCACGTACGGTTACAACGATTTCTTACGATGGTATGACACCACTTGTAATTATCGCATTTATGTACTTTGTGCTGACATTTACGCTATCGAAG
>DOJM01000248.1:5338-5748 GCA_003529225.1 Paenibacillus sp. | reverse complement strand
GGTAGACTGGAAAGGAGGCTGAATACCGATGATCGCCGTTAAGAACTTGCAAAAAAATTATGGGAAGCTGGAAATTCTCAAGGGAATTGACTTGGAGATTCATAAAGGTGAGGTCGTCGTCGTTATCGGACCGAGTGGATCGGGTAAAAGTACCTTTCTGCGCTGTTTGAATCTCCTGGAGCAGCCAACTGGTGGCGAAATCACTTTTGAAGGTGAATCAATTACCTCCAAAAAGCACGATATTAATGTCACACGTGAGAAGATGGGCATGGTATTTCAGCAGTTTAACCTCTTTCCTCACAAAACAGTTCTGCAGAACATTACACTAGCACCGATTAAGGTGAAAAAACAGCAGCAGTCCGAAGCTGATAAATTCGCAATGGAGCTGCTCAAGACTGTAGGCCTTGAAG
>DOJM01000248.1:2323-5206 GCA_003529225.1 Paenibacillus sp. | reverse complement strand
CATGAGATGGGCTTTGCCCGCGAAGTGGGCGACCGTATTCTATTTATGGATGGCGGCGTGATTGTAGAGCAGGGTACACCTGCACAAGTATTCGGAAATCCTCAGCATGTACGTACTCAGGATTTTTTAAGTAAAGTGTTATAAGTAAGTCAAATTGTAGCGGCGCTCGGGAAAATTATCCGGGTGCCGCTTTATTTTTTTAACAGTTGCGTAATTTTGAGGATATAATGGACTGAGTTCATTTATTTATGTAAACCATGTATAATAGATGGTCAAACAACTTGAAAAGGAGTACATACANNTGGTTCTAACTCCATACGTCTTGTAATCTATGATACAACGCCGGAGGGAGGCTATAAGATCATCAAGGAGTGTAAGTACTCTGCACGTCTTAGTGAGAAGATAACGAAGGAAGGTCGACTGGAACAGAAGGATATGGAGACGATCATCCCAGTCTTGCGCCAGTTTAAGGAGATCTGCAATGCTTTTGAAGTAGAAACTATTCGTGCGGGTGCTACAGCGGCAATCAGAAATGCTGCTAACTCCAGTGAAATTATTGCCTTTTTGTCAGAAGCATCTACCATACCTATTGAGGTTATAAGTGGCCATCAGGAAGCATACTTTGGTTTCTTGGGTGTCATAAACGCATTTAATGTTGAGGATGGTTACGTCATAGATATTGGTGGCGGGAGTACTGAAATCACACTATTTTGCGGGCGTCGTTATCAACATAACATTTCCTTCCCGTTCGGAGCGGTGAATACCAATCTTATGTTTGGTCAAGGCGGGAACTGGAATGGAGAGCAGATTCAGAAGCTGGAGACGTTTGTTCTGGGGAGATTAGTAGAGCATGATTGGCTTAACGCAACAGCAGGTCTTCCATTGTTTGGTCTGGGAGGGACAGTTCGTTCTTTAGGCAAGCTGGATCAAAAGACTAGAGCATACTCATTACCTAACTCTCACGGTTACACCATGACCAGTGAGACGATTGAGCATTTTATGAACACATTACCTTCAATGCCTTATGATAAACGTAAAGATTTAGATGGGTTGTCTAANNGAGCGGATATCATTGTATCTGGGTTGATTATTTTCCATACGGTATATCAGTATATTGGGGCTAGCCAGGCTGTAATTAGCGGGGAAGGGCTCAGGGAAGGTATGCTTCATGATTTACTGAAGCCGGAGCAACCGGTGCGGGACAGTGCGCTTGAATACAGTTTAAATACGATCATTCGGTTTGATATTCGTACCTCAAAACGGTATTTAGATCACATCAACAAGCTTGCGCTAAGTCTGTTTGATGCGTTCAAGGATGAGGAGAATAAAGCTGAACATGAGATGTTAATTTATGTATCCATCATGCTACATCGAACGGGATCTAACATTAACTATTATCAATCTAAACGACACACCCTGTATTGGCTGATGAATTCACCGATTCGTGGACTGACACACCGCCAGCTTATCCTGTGCGCGATGATCGCCTCGTATAGCACAAAAAGCCGGAAGCAGAAATTGTCCCAGATGTATAAGGACATTTTGCTGCCTTCCGACGAAGAGTGGATTCATAAGCTCGGATCACTTGTTCAGCTAAGCATTGCACTGGACAGCACCGAGATCGGGATTGTAAGCGGCCTGAAGGCAAATCTACACGGCAATACCCTTAATCTGGACCTTGAGGGCGCTTCAGAACTTCTGATTGGTCTAGAAGACATTGAGAACGCCTTAAAAGCATTTAAGAATGCTTGGGCGGTGAAGGTAAAACTCGATTTTCCTTCCAACGTGTAACATCCATTGCTGCGAACTGGCTCCGGAAAGGGGCCTTTTTGTCGTCTGGTTGCTCGTAATACCCATTAGGCTGTAAGAAGCTGGCCTTCACATTATCTTTAAGGGATAGTTCAAGAATCTTAACGATTTGTTTACGAATATTGTTGNNTCGGGTTAGGTTTCTAGTCATCCAGTCTGCACTGGATAAATACACCTCAGGCTTCCCGCCATTTTCAAAATAGTAAATTCTTGAATGCTCCAGAAAGCGGTCGACAATACTGCGAACCGTACTGTTTTCGCTCAAGCCTTCAATCCCCGGACGAAGACAACAAACCCCCCGAACGATTAAATCGATAGATACACCGGCCTGTGCTGCACCATATAAATCGTCGATAACTTGTTGATTAGAGAGTGAGTTCATTTTGGCAATGATACGTGCAGGTCTTCCAGCTTCAGCATGCTCCGCTTCACGCTTCATCAGCTTTTGTAAGGAAAGGCTCATGTCCGTTGGAGCTACAATGAAGGAATTCCAGTCAAAATCAGCGGAATAACCAGTCATTTGATTAAACAGCTCGGAAGCATCAAGTCCAATGTCGCTTTGAGCAGTAAATAGACTGAGATCCGTGTAGACTTTGGCTGTACTGTCATTGTAATTTCCTGTGCCTACATGCACGTAACGACGTAATTCATGGCCTTCCTGACGGACAATCAAGGTGACTTTGGCATGTGTTTTGAGTCCAACAAGACCATAAACGACATGACATCCGGATTTTTCAAGTTGGCGGGCCCAAGCGATGTTACGTTCCTCATCAAATCTGGCTTTTAACTCAACAACCACTGTTACCTGTTTTCCGGATTCAGCAGCATTAGCCAGTGCAGTGATCAGAGGGGAGTTTCCGCTAACTCGATAGAGAGTCATCTTAATAGCCATCACTTGTTCGTCCTCTGACGCTTGAATGATAAAGTCCGTCATCGCATCAAAGGATTCGTATGGGTGGTAGACCAGGACATCACGCTCACGTAATACCTCAAAGAAATCCTCGTTCTCTTCAAATTCAGCAGGGTAGACAGGCTCAATGCTTGGATAGTTTAAGTAACTAAAGCCCTTAATAC
>DOJM01000248.1:0-2273 GCA_003529225.1 Paenibacillus sp. | reverse complement strand
TTACGAAGGAAACTTAGATCTAGCGGACCTTCAATTTCGAAAACGAAATCTTCAAGTTCAAACTCAGCTTGCAGCTGTTCCAGGGCATATGGATGAATTCCTTTTTGTACTTCAAGTCTTGCTGGAACACCGCGACGACGCTTACGCAGCTCTTTTTCAATCTCTTCTAAGAGATCCTCGGCCCCTTCTTCGTCGATCGTGAGATCGGAGTTGCGGGTCAAACGAAATTCACTAACGGCAACGGGCTCGTAACCGCTAAATAAAGTTTGAATGTGATGACGGATAACATCCTCTATAAAGACGAACTGCCGTTTCTTACTGTTAGATCGATGTGGTAGCGGGATACATCTTGGCAGATTAGAAGGAATTTGCAGNNCTTCAAGGCCATTCTTACGAGTAAGAACTACTGCTAAATAGATAAATTGGCTATGAACGAGTGGAAACGGTCGACTCTGATCTACAGCCATTGGTGTAAGTACAGGATAGATGATATCCCGGTAATATTGTTCTATGGACTGTTCCTGTGCATGAGTGAGATCTTCATAATCCACAAAAACAATACCTTCTTTATGCAAACTCCGTGAAATATCACGGAATATCCGGTATTGATCTGCAACGATTTTGGTAACTCGCTTGATGAGACGCTTGTATAGACCGGAAGGGGTGTACCCAGTGAAATCTTTTTTAGTATAGCCTGCACGGATTTGATCTTGAATTCCTGCCACTCGAACGCTTATGAATTCATCAAGATTGCTTGAGACGATAGCCAGAAATCTAGCCCGTTCCATTAGCGGATTATCAGGGTCTTGAGCTTCTTTCAGCACGCGTCGGTTAAATTCGATCCAGCTCAAATCTCTATTGAGGTAAGCAGTGGCTGGACTGCTTTGGTTGTTTTTATTCTCTTCTGTATTCATGGGACCTCCAAATATGATTCGTTGTCTATATCTAATCTATTTATCATATNNATCATTCTACTATTGGATAAAGCATGAAATGTTAACGCTATGTAAAATCTTCGGGAATTTTATATGATAATTTTTTAAAAAAGATGCATGTATCTTTTAATGTAGTTTACATAATGAAAAATATGTTAACTATAATCCGGAAAAATGACAATATTGAAACTTGATTTTTCACAATGGTAACAATTACATAAGCACAGGTTACAAAATTGTGATATATTAAGTCCTGTCAGTTTTACAAAAGACTGCAACATACCAAGAAATCACACACGGGATGTACATAAGTACTTAAAATGTACACGAGCGTATACGGAAGTCATACCGTTCACGCCCGTCAAATGAGGAGGCAATTATGAAGAACAAATTTAGAACAATTAAAACCTTTGCTGCAATTATGGGAATCAGTGCATTATTGCATGCCGTTCCAGCTCATGCAGACAGCGTTCATATCGCTAAGGATGGCAACACTTTTTATACTTTATCCAAGCAATATAATGTAGGTATGAATGAACTAATGAAAGCAAACCCAAACGTTGCAGCACTTAACATTTACGAAGGTCTTGAAATTACTATCCCTAGTAAGATGCAGGCTGAGTCCGTAACTACAACTGACAAATCACCAGTGATTACACCAAGCCTGAGTGTAAACTCAGAGTCCAAAATAGTTGAAGCATGGGGTAAGTCCTTTAATTATGACAAAACGATTCAAGTCAAAGCTTCAGCTTATTCTTCTGCAAACAGTGAAAACGGCGGATGGGGTGCAGTAGATTATTTAGGAAACCCTCTCAAACTCGGTACTATTGCTGTTGATCCAAATGTGATTCCTATCGGTACCAAAGTACTGGTGACAGGCCATTCACATGATGGTTTGCCTAAAGATGCATTCTTAGCAACAGCAACGGATGTTGGCGGTGCTATAAAAGGCAATCGTATCGATATCTTTATCCCTGGTAGCCAAAGCTTTGTATCATCATTCGGTTATCAATATGTACAATTATACATTGTTAAATAGATAGATAAAAATAGAGAAAATTTTATAATACCCAAGAGATATGGAAAGTTCTAAAATAAGGTTACACAGAAAACGGAGGGAGTCCTTAGCGGCTGCCTCCGTTTTTTTTACGTATTATAAAATATATATTTGGGGGTAATTTATTTACTTTTGGACACCTGTATTAATTGAGGAACGGTAACGAATGTATATCCCCGCTTGCGCATAATAGTGATTACTTCAGGTAAAGCTTGAATCGTTCCTTGTAGATGACTCCCTGGACCGCCTCCACCGTGCTGAAGAATAATCGCTCCTCTTCC
>DOJM01000427.1:1534-6082 GCA_003529225.1 Paenibacillus sp. | reverse complement strand
CCAATATGTCCCATACTGTGTCCTTCGGGACTCGGTAACCAAGCGGTGTGAGCCATTTGGAGGGGGCTAAATAAATGCTCAGCAGCATAGGTGAATGCATCGAGACCTGTAGATTCACTAAGGATCATCGAAATCAGATGGGAGTCGATACTGCGGTACTGAAATTGACCGATATGCTCCGGGATAATGTTCATACTAAGGGCAAAGGATCCCCAGCGGCGACTGCGGTGTAGGTTCCGGACGAAANNATAAATGAGGGGAGTGCAGGTATGGAACATATTTACGAAGTACCTTGGAAACCGAGACATCGATATCAGGGATATCTCCCCGATCGATAGCGATTCCGGTAATTGCGCTGATAAAGCTTTTAGTCGCAGATCGAAGATCATTTAATGCCCCGGCATGATGGTTGCCGTAATAACGTTCAAAGATGAGCTTGCCATGGCGAGCAATAAGCATACTATGCATCTTTGAATATTCTTTCTGGATAGCATAATCAGCTTGTTCAAGCCCCTCACGGTGCGTTGCAGTTTCCTCGGGTAGCGCGGTAGCCATCGTGGGAACTACGTTATAAGATGAAGTCAGTAATGGTGTAGGTTGGCCCATAGAGATCTCCTTTTCTTGCTGTGGTATGTGTTAGGTGTGGCCTGCTATAGAGCATATTGTATTTTAACCCGACACGAGCAATATGACTTACGAAGAACATTATAAAAAATAAAAATTTTCCAATTAGCACATTTTACAAGGAAAGGTGGAAGTTGGACCGGAATATGATACAATATAACGATAAGGCCCGAAAGGGGTGATTCAGTAAGTGGCTCTTCGGGTAATAAAAGTGTCAAGGAGCTTTCGTTCAACAGGCGTCCTTACTCTCAGCCCAAATCACGACGAACCTGCTTCACCGGCGAACCAGTATCTCAAGGCTTTGAAGCTTTGAATTTTACGTTTTGGCGGATAATGCAAGCCACGTATGTGTAATGGTTACTTCACTTGCATGCGAGGTTACGGCGTACTTTTCATCATGCATTCTCTACAACGGAGCATTCATTTTCAATGTTTTGGGAGGGAACTGAATCATGGCAAGTAAAGGTCATAACGAAGTCAAGGAAAGTTTACGGGAAATGACACGCATTTTCCGGCCCAAAGATCCCAAGAAATTCGTAAAGGAGTACGTCCGAAAATATCGGATTACCGGAGGCTATGAAGAAGAACTGACCATGGTCGTGGAGCATGAGCTGGTAAAGATGAATTCATCCGTCTCCTAGCTAACAGATACGAGTGTCACTTACTTTTGACATCATTTTGAGTAATAACATCCACGAGGATTCTTATAAACCGTGCCCGAGCAGCGTTTGTTGCAGGAATCGGTTCTTTTTGTATGTACATTTATGAATAAGAAATATTGTTTCTCATAGAATAGTCAAATGAATTAATAGACACATTTCACAATGAATGCGCTTTAATGATCATTTTTTATTTGATTGCGTTTTCAAAAAATGCGCATAAATGCAGGTGGGACAAGGAATTATTATGTCGAAAATTACAATGTGAACTAGTTGTGAACGATTGACAAAACTTTCCCTTAAACTTATATTAATAGTGATTGTTATAATTGACAGAAAAAAACAGGAACCTACGAAATCGGGAAAAGCGGGGTAGATCAATGATGAAAACGTGGCAGGCTGTAAAGCGACTCCTTCCCATGACCGCTATGTTTGGTCTCTTTCTTGCCGGGTGCGGCCGTGAGGACTTGTCAGCGCTCAGACCACAAGGGCCTCAGGCGGAAATGTCTTACGGATTAATGGAGCTGTCGATCAGTATTATGATCGTCGTGTTGCTGATTGTCTTTACGATTGCAGCTTATGTACTGATCCGTTTCCGTCGAAAGCCGGGTCAGAATGAAATTCCTGAGCAGGTTGAGGGTAGCATCAAGCTTGAGATTCTCTGGACGGTCATTCCGCTTATCCTCGTAGTGGTACTGGCAGTTCCAACGGTGAAAGCAGTGTTCGCCGCAGGAGATGATCATGCCAATGACAAGGATGCGATTAAGGTTAAAGTAACCGGCCACCAATATTGGTGGGAGTTTGAGTATACCGATTACAAGGTGACTACAGCGCAGGATCTGATTATTCCGGTGGGCAAGGATATTGCCTTTGAACTGGAAACTAAAGACGTGCTGCACTCCTTCTGGGTCCCTTCCCTTTCCGGTAAAATCGACACCAACCCAGCCGGAACGATTAACCGTTTCAGCTTCAGTGCACCTAATGAAGGCGTTTACCGTGGCAAATGTGCGGAGCTATGCGGGCCGTCACATGGATTCATGGAATTTAAGGTGAAATCGGTTAGTGAACAAGACTTTCAGAAGTGGATAGATTCGATGAAAGCACCCGTAGCTTTGCTGCCAGAGGATCCTGCTTTAGCTGAGANNAAAGCGGCGTGTCTGACTTGCCACGCTGTAGGTGATCAAGGGATTAATAATGCGCCGAACTTGACTGGAATTGGTTCTCGGGAGTCGATTGCAGGGATCCTGCTCAACGACGACACGAGGGAAGATGGTGCACCAATTTAGGAGAATCTCAAAACATGGCTGCATGATCCACAATCCGTAAAACCGGGCAATCTGATGCCTAACCCCAAAGATCTAGGCCTAAGTGATGCGGAGATTGATGGCATTGCTGAGTATCTGGCCAACTATAAGCTGGACTAATGCCTTAGCCTAAAGGCGGGCGGAACTTTCGAAAAAGGGGGTACGAACTTTGGCTCAAGCAGCGCATACCTTGAATTCATCCAAGCCTCTGGGGCATGGCCACAGTGTGAAGCGCCATACAGGACTTATGGATTGGCTAACAACCGTCGATCATAAAAAAATCGCAATTTTGTACCTATGGGCCGGAGGATTATTTTTTGGTATCGGCGGAATTGAAGCACTTCTGATTCGCTGGCAACTCATCAAACCAATGAATAATTTTTTGGATGCCCAAACGTTTAATGAACTTATTACCATGCATGGTACGACGATGATATTCCTCGGCGTCATGCCAATCATCTTNNGTAGCCTTTCCTTTTCTAAATGCACTTGGCTTCTGGACCTTCCTGTTCGGCGGAATTCTACTGAATCTCAGCTGGATAATGGGTGGTGCTCCTGATGCCGGATGGACCGCCTACACCCCACTATCTACGAGTACATACAGCACTACACACGGTGTAGACTTTTATACGATTGGTCTTCAAATTGCCGGATTAGGGACCCTCATCGGGGGGATTAACTTTCTAGCCACGATCATTACGATGCGCGCGCCGGGAATGACCTACATGCGGATGCCGATGTTTGCTTGGACTACATTTATTACTTCCGCAATTATTTTGTTTGCATTTCCGGCAGTTACAGTAGGTCTAGTACTGCTGACATTCGACCGGATACTTGGAGCCAATTTCTTCGAGGTTGGGGCTGGGGGTAACCCGGTGCTCTGGCAACATATCTTCTGGATATTTGGTCATCCAGAAGTATATATCCTCATTCTGCCTGCCTTCGGAATTATATCGGAGGTTATCCCGACTTTTTCACGGAAGCGACTGTTCGGGTATAGCTCAATGGTGTTCGCTACCATCCTGATTGCCTTCCTGGGCTTCATGGTTTGGGCTCACCATATGTTCACTACCGGACTTGGGCCGGTAGCTAACGCGTTGTTCTCTGTATCTACGATGTTGATTGCGGTTCCGACAGGAATCAAGATTTTTAACTGGTTGTTCACGATGTGGGGCGGGCAAGTGCGCTTCACGACACCGAACCTGTTCGCGGCAGGATTCATTCCTACCTTTACGATGGGTGGCGTCACTGGCGTCATGCTGGCTTCTGCGCCTGCTGACTTTCAGTTCCATGATACGTATTTTGTTGTAGCGCATTTTCACTACGTTATTGTGGGCGGCTTGGTGCTTGGCCTGTTTGCAGGTCTGCATTACTGGTGGCCGAAGATGTTTGGACGGATGCTAAGTGAGAAGTTGGGCAAATGGACCTTCTGGACGTTTATCATCGGATTCCATCTGACATTCTTTGTACAACATTTCCTTGGACTCATGGGGATGCAACGTCGGGTATTCACGTATTTGCCGAATCAGCAATTCGATTTGCTGAATTTAGTCAGTACAATTGGTGCTGGGCTGATGGCTGTCGGTACGATTATTTTCTTAGTCAATGTCTTCCTAACTTCAAGAAAGCCAATGGATGCAGCTGATGATCCGTGGGAGGATGGACGTACACTAGAATGGACGATTTCTTCGCCACCGCCAGAATATAATTTCAAGCAAACCCCGCTTATCCGTGGAATTGATGCATTCTGGAAAGAAAAGATGGCAGGAAATAAAGGCATGACTCCGGCTGAACCCGTCGGTTCGATTCATATGCCGTCTGCGACCATATTGCCGTTCACTATGTCTGTTGGGATTTTCATCGCTGGACTTGGCTTCATGTTCAGTCGGGATGACTTCGGCAACGCCTTTATGAGCTTTATGTTTAATAATTATATCGTTACAGCCATCGGTCTTATCATT
>DOJM01000427.1:0-1512 GCA_003529225.1 Paenibacillus sp. | reverse complement strand
AATTTCCTCACGAGCCGGAAAAAGCTACGCTCGAAGGACGAAACAAGGTTCTTGCCTTTTGGTTGTTTCTAGGTGGGGAAGCGGTATTGTTCGGCACGTTGTTCGCTACGTTCCTCGCATTGCGTAATCAGACGAATGAGGGGCCATCGGCGAATGAATTGTTTCACTTACCGCTTGTAGCTGCTGCAACATTCATTCTTTTGGTAAGCAGTCTGACGAGTGTATTCGCTATCCAAGCGATGCATAGGAACCGTCCGGCAGTGCTTCGTAACTGGCTTTTGGTAACTGTAGCCTTAGGGCTTGGCTTCCTGATTCTGGAGATCTATGAGTTTACTCAATATGTGAGACACGAAGACTTCGGAATGACTACAAGTGCATTTAGTTCGGCATTCTATACCTTAGTAGGATTCCACGGTGCGCACGTAGCTTTCGGGATTGCATGGATCGCCATCCTGATTGGGCAACTCATGCGTAAAGGATTAACCGTAGTTACTGCACCAAAAGTGTATGTGTCAGCCATGTACTGGCATTTTATTGATGTGGTATGGGTCTTCATCTTTACGGTTGTATACCTACTTGGAAAGGTGGGCTAGACACTATGACGAAAGATCAGCATCTGCCAGAGAACGACGGGTATAAACATCGTCATCGACATGAAGGGCCACAGAGGCATATTGTTGTCTTTATACTGTCCATTGTCTTGACCTTAATTGCTTTCGCTACTGTTGCGGCTGGAGGTGTGAATGCCACCTTTGCGATTATTCTACTACTGGTGATGGCAGTCATTCAGGTCATTGTACAGATGGGCTTCTGGATGCACCTGAAAGATAAAGGACATTTAATACCGATTATCTTCATGCTGGGTGGTTTTTTTGCCGCCGGTACCTGTATTATTATGTCGCTGTACTGGGTTTGGTGGAATTAACGGACAATAAAGAAAGAGGTGGGCTGAGATGCCCCCTCTTTTTGATGTTTCGATAGATCCTGCGTTAGGGGGTTAGGGTTATGCTGGGATTACAATATTTTAGCTTTGCAGAACTATGGAGCCCGCTTTTTTTGGCGGTTATGCTGCTGCTGACGGCGGGTTATTTCGTTTGGATTGGTCCGATTGCTGGACGTTATGCCGATTCAGTTCCGGTTCCGTTCTGGCGTNNATTTATGTGGCACAAGGCGGTCCTGTTAGTCTATTAGGACATATGATGTTTTCCTTCCACATGGTGAGTATGGCCTTATCATACCTAGTGGCGGTGCCGCTGATTATGCTGGGGATTCCGGATTTTATCTGGCGCAGCATATTGAGAGTAAATCCATTTCGTCGGTTGTCTTTTTTAGCTCGACCGGTGGTAGCTGCCTTACTGTTTAATGGACTATTTTCCTTGTACCATATTCCTGTTATCCATGATTATGTGATGCTACATTTTACCGTTCACAGAATCTACTATATTGTTTTATTTTTAACAGCTGCCTTAATGTGGTGGACATTGATCAATCCGCTACCGGAGCGCCGAATGG
>DOJM01000599.1:2449-2733 GCA_003529225.1 Paenibacillus sp. | reverse complement strand
TATTATGCTTCCGAAGGAAGATCGGATGATCGTTACCAAGCAAGAGCTTTTGGATAAGGTTACTGGATTACTTGGTGGACGTGTTGCCGAAGAATTGTTTATTGGTGAGATCGGTACGGGCGCATACAGTGACTTCCAGCAGGCTACACGCATCGTTCGTGCCATGATCATGGAGTACGGTATGAGCGATAAGCTTGGACCTATGCAGTTCGGCTCTTCTCAAGGCCAAGTATTCTTGGGTCGTGATATTGGGCATGAACAGAATTATAGTGATTCCATTGCTT
>DOJM01000599.1:2047-2306 GCA_003529225.1 Paenibacillus sp. | reverse complement strand
CTCTAAAGAAATGCACCTGATTGCCAATACATTACTTGAGAAGGAAACACTTGAGCTTGATCAGATTAAAGAGCTGATTGAACAAGGATTCCTTTCTGAAGATGGTAAGGCTGAGGGTGGTGAAGGCGTTGCGCTTGAAGTTGGCGAACCTGTCATTGATAATATCGGTGATGTGCGTGTCCGCATTCAAGGCAAGTCTGAAGATACTGATTCCACGCCTCCGAACTTATCAAAGGAAATCCCGAACAAACCTGAATCT
>DOJM01000599.1:0-2002 GCA_003529225.1 Paenibacillus sp. | reverse complement strand
TAATTTTTAAATGATTCTATGCCTTAAAGCCTGTCCAGTTACATTGACAGGGGCTGGAACGTTGTGTACATTAGTGATTAATATTACTTACTATTAACATCAGCTTATTCATTTTTTCAGATGATGGCTCATGCCATTTGATAACATCGCGCCGGCGTAAAGCCGCGAAGATTTAAGGGGGAGAACAATCGGTGGAAGCTCTGGCACTTGAGCGTAAGCAGGAACAGAATCGAGAACTTCGTATACGTCTTGAACAGCTTAAGAAGGAAAGAAACGCAATCATTTTAGCTCATTATTATCAACGTGATGAAATTCAGGAGGTTGCCGATTTCCGGGGAGACTCTTTTTTACTCGCTCAGAAGACTGCAGAGACTGATGCAGAGGTTATCGTATTCTGCGGTGTTCATTTCATGGGGGAAAGTGCTAAAAATCTGGCTCCAAACAAAACCGTCCTTATTCCTGATGAACGTGCTGGCTGCCCAATGGCTGATATGGTCAATGTAGATGGTTTGCGTAAGCTTAAAGCGCAACATCCAAATGCTAAAGTGGTTACTTATATCAACTCGTCTGCAGAGATTAAAGCGGAAACTGATATCTGTTGTACCTCTGCCAATGCCGTGAAAGTAATCGAATCCCTCGATGCTGAAGAAATTATCTGGGTACCCGATAAGAATCTTGGTCAATACGTACAAGATCAGACCGGCAAAAAACTGATTATCTGGGAAGGCTATTGCAACACTCACGATATGTTGACTGTTAAAGATGTAGTAGAAATGAGAGCGAAGTACCCAGAAGCAGAATTTGTAGTTCATCCAGAATGTCGTCCGGAAGTAGTGGCCATGGGTGATTATGTAGGTAGTACTACATCCATTCTCGAGTATTGCCGGAAATCCGACCGTAAGCAATTTATCGTTGGAACTGAGGATGGTACAGGATATCAGCTTCGAAAAGATAGTCCGGATAAAGAATTCCATTTTGCTACAAAATTTCTTGTTTGTCCTAATATGAAAGTTAACAATCTAAAAAAACTGGTGAAATGCCTGGAGACGATGAAGCCACAAATCTATGTACCGCCTGCTGTCGCCGACAAAGCCAGAACTTCCCTAGAGCGCATGCTACAAGTCCGGTAGTGTGCGCTACTCTTTCGTTGAAACAGGTGAAACGCGGTCATGATTCCACAATATTTGGTTGATTTTGATCTTCGGGATATTCCTAAAGTAAAGACAGATTGTATTGTTATCGGTTCAGGAATTGCCGGATTGTTCACGGCTATTAAAGCTAGTGAAGATCGGCGTGTCATTATGATCACAAAGAAATCAGTAATGGAGAGTAATACTCGCTATGCACAGGGGGGGATCGCAGCTGTAATAGCTGAGGACGATTCCCCTGCCTACCACCGGCAGGATACATTAATGGCTGGAGCAGGTCTTTGCTCATCCACGGCTGTCGATGCACTTGTTAATGAAGGGCCAGATAGAGTTCATGAGCTAATTCGTTTAGGCACTCTTTTTGATAAGGAAAATGGGGTACTGGCTTTGACGCAGGAAGGAGCGCATAGCCACCGTCGTATTTTGCATGCTAATGGAGATGCTACAGGTTATGAGATTGTTCGTGCTTTGGCTGAACAGGTAGCTGAACATGAGAACATTGAGGTGTGGGATGATCATTATGTCATTGATCTCATCACTGAAGGTGGAGAATGTGTAGGCGCATTGTTGCAGCGTTCCGGCGGTGGACGGTTATTCCTGCAAGGGGATGCGACTATTTTGTGCTCTGGTGGAGCAGGACAATTATTTAGATACACTACCAACCCTGAAGTAGCTACAGGCGATGGGGTAGCCATTGCTTATCGAGCCGGCGCTCATCTACGAGATATGGAATTTATTCAATTTCATCCTACAGCATTGAGTTATCCTGGAGCTCCTAGATTCCTAATCTCCGAAGCAGTTCGTGGGGAAGGAGCAGTATTGCGCAATATTATTGGAGAGCGGTTCATGGAGCG
>DOJM01000600.1:23609-24150 GCA_003529225.1 Paenibacillus sp. | reverse complement strand
TAGGTGGATGGCTTGCGGATCGGATTTTCGGGACTTCGAAGGCTGTCTTTTACGGCGGCGTTCTAATTATGTTCGGGCATATTTTACTGGCGATACCGGGAAATGCCACGCTATTCTTTTCTTCGATGATTATGATCGTGCTTGGAACCGGACTTCTTAAGCCCAATGTATCAAGTATTGTAGGCGAAATCTATAGTGAACAAGATAACCGCCGCGACGCTGCTTTCAGCATTTTTTATATGGGTATTAATCTCGGCGGATTCATCTCTCCACTGATTGTAGGCGCTGTAGGTATGAATAATTTCCATCTAGGCTTCTCGATAGCCGCAATCGGAATGTTTATCGGACTAATTGTTTACGTAGTGACTCGCACCAAAAATCTGGGTCTGGCAGGTACGATTGTACACAACCCGATCCCCGCCGAACAAAAGAAAAAATTATTTACTTGGATTGGTATTGGACTAGTTATACTTGCTTTATTAGTTACGGTCGGCATTCTTACTGGAGCACTCACCTTTGAGACATTCATTAAAATCGTAGG
>DOJM01000600.1:16265-23563 GCA_003529225.1 Paenibacillus sp. | reverse complement strand
CAACAGCTGTAGAGCGATCACGGATTGTCGCGTACATCCCTTTATTTATTGCTTCGATTATGTTCTGGGCGATACAGGAACAAACTTCAACAGTTCTAGCAAGCTTTGCTGATAAGCGTACCCAGTTGGACTTTGCAGGCATACACATTTCTCCAGCTTGGTTCCAATCGCTTAACCCGCTGTTTNNTAAAGCTCGGTAACCGCCAACCAACGATTCCACAAAAGTTCTCGCTTGGTTTATTGTTTGCCGGCCTGTCCTTCCTAGTAATTCTGATACCGGCTTACTTCGGTGGTGCCAATTCACTCGTGAATCCATTATGGCTGGTTCTCAGCTATTTTATCGTCGTCATTGGAGAACTATGCTTGTCACCTGTTGGCTTATCAGCAACAACCAAACTGGCCCCAGCTGCCTTTACCGCTCAGATGATGAGTATGTGGTTCTTGTCCAATGCTGCTGCGCAAGCTATTAATGCTCAGATTGTGAAGTTCTATACCCCGGATACCGAAATGCTGTACTTCGGAGTCATCGGCGGAGTCGCCATTGTGCTCGCGTTAATTCTCTTCCTGTTCTCTCCTAAGATTCAGAATTTCATGAAGTGTATTCGATAAACATATAAGGCTGCCGGGATATTGTCGGCAGCCTTTTTTTGAGTCAATATTCTAAGCTAGGTCTACACCAGAAACATAGCAACAATCGTTGTAACTATCAGCCCAATCAGCACCGGTTTAACGTTGCGTCTAGCGAGCTCAAATGGACTTACGCCGCAGATGGCGGCGGCTGGAATCAATGCCCATGGAATTAGCGTCCCCCCGCCAACCCAAATGGCAGATACCTGACCGAGTGCAGTTAAAGTAGCTGCGTCGGAATGTGTGGCAACAGCGAACAATTTTCCGATGGACCCCGCAAGTGAGATTCCCGAGAACCCTGAACCATCAAGGCCCGTAATGGCCCCTGTTATGGTAGCGGTCACTGCACCTACAGCACCATTNNGAGCAACCCCTAGATCATTAACAATTCCCTGAGATGCAGCAGGTAAGACTTTACCAAACAATTCAGCAAAGGCCGAATCTCCCAGATAGAAGAATGCCGCAATCGGAATCACTGGACCAAATACTTTAAAGCCAAATGTAAGTCCATCGATTAGATATGAGGCTACTTGCTCCAATCCTTTATTACGATGTGCGAGCAATGTTACTACAACCAAGATAAATACAGCAGTCCCGCCAACTAAGGCCGTTGCGTCTCCGCCCTGTAAATCCAGCAGAAACATGCCTGCTACATCAGCTAGAAACAGGAATGGGATTACGATCGCCAGCCATTTCTTCAGTGTGGGAGGAATCACCGCTTGACCCTCGACCGATTCACTGTCTGCAGCTAGCGCACTCGTGGCGGCATTTTTCCCGGAAATAAGTCCATCTCGCCAGGTACCGTTCTTCTGGTCTCGTCGCATCATCCAATAAGCTGTTACCGTAGTGACTACACCCATCACTATAACAAGCGGAATACTCGCTTCCATGACACTGCTTACAGGAAGTCCTGCCGCATCTGCCGTCAATTTAGGTGCACCTTGAATAATATAATCACTCGACAGTGCAATCCCATGACCGAATAGATTCATCGCGATCGCTGCTCCAAGTGCAGGCAATCCTACGCGAATAGCAACGGGCAGCAGCACAACCCCTATCAGGGCCACTGCTGGCGAAGGCCAGAAGAACCATGATGTCACCATCATAATCAAGCCAATGCCCCAAAATGCCATAAACGGCGTACGTAAAAAACGGGTAAGCGGGGCAACCATCGTCTCGTTTATTCCGGTACTTGTTAATACTTTGCTCATGGCTACAATGATCGAAATAATCATAATCGTACCCATTAGCTCCTTAGTTGCATATACAAAAGAGTTGAATACGCCTGTGACCGAACCACTAACCGTTTCTGTCGCGAGCCAGCCTAATACAAAGATGCCTGCAATACAGATNNGATAATGAACACGATGAATGCCAAATATACGTAATGGAGCGCTGTTAATTGGATGCCCATCTCTGAACCACACCCTTCTCCTGCTTACAAGTGCTATATGTTATGCAGGGGTGTGGGCTAATGTTCGGTAGAAATGGGCGCTTAAATATTTATGATTTAAATAGAAAGAGACGCTTTTGCTAATGTATCCATCACCTCGTCGCTTATAAATGGTGCGATAGACACGAGGGCTTTTATCCCTTCTTGCTCAAAAGCTCTTCTAGCGCACTCATCTAGTACCTCGTCACTTATAAAAGGAGCAATAGACAATAATGCGTTAATGCCTTCTCGTTCAAAGGCACTTCTTGCACACTCATCCAGTATCTCATCGCTTATAAACGGAGCAATAGACAACAGCGCATGAATTCCCTCTCGCTCAAAGGTAACTTTTGCGCACTCATCTAGTACTTCTTCGCTTATAAATGGAGCGATGGATAGCAGATCTTGTATCGATACTGGATCCTTCACATGTTCAAATACCTCGTTCACATGTTCCGTAAGAAGAATGGGCGCAACTTCGGAAATTTCGGCTACTGAAAGCTCATTTTGATTTAAAAATTGTTCTGTGGTATTTTCGAGTACATTTACTACGATCTGTGTCGATTTGCTCTTTTCAAGGATTGCATCAATGCTCACATTAAAAATTTCGGCCAGCTGGGGAAGCTTAGAAACATCCGGCATAGTCTCTCCTCGTTCCCAATTACTAACCGCCTGATAACTAATGCCTAGTTGATCGGCAAGCCCCATCTGAGTCATCCCTGNNAACATATCGAACACTGAAATCTCCTCCTCATTTATGATGATTTCAGTGTATCTATTACTATTAATTTTGTATATCAAGCGTTACTTGAGTGCTTATCGAGACGCCTAGAACGCAAAAAAGCCGCCCCACGCGTAGATAGAATCTAAGCATGCGACGGCTTTCTTAGTGTTTCCTATTTAGAAATTTNNATTTAGCTACGACTCCGCCATCAACTGGGAGCTCAACACCTGTAATGTAAGAAGCTTCATCGGAAGCCAAGAACAATACAGCTTCAGCTACTTCAGAAGCACGTCCAACGCGTGGCAATGCAGTCTGGGACATAAAGAAGCTATGCATTCTTTCATCATTTACAAATTCAGCACTCATTGGAGTTTCGATAAATCCTGGGTGAACAGAGTTCACGCGAATGTTATCTTTACCAAAGTCTACAGCTGCTGCTTTACTCAGCATACGAACGGCACCTTTAGAAGCTGTATAAGCGCCAGCACCGCTGCTGCCAGTCAAACCTGCGATGGAGGAGATATTGACGATGGAACCACCTTTATTGTTCTTCATTTGAGGAACAACATGTTTCATCCCAAGGAATACACTGCTTACGTTAATGTTCATTACTTTGTTCCATTGGTCAACAGTGGATTCAAGCAATTGAACTGGGAACGAGATCCCTGCGTTGTTTACCAGGATGTCGATTTTTCCAAATTTGCTAATCACATCTTCTACAACTTTGATCCAGTCTTCTTCGGAAGCTACATTATGTGCATAAGCTGCTGCTTGTCCACCATTGGCTTCGATTTCTTTTACAACTGCTTGTACAGCAGCTTCGTTAATATCAGTTGCTACAACTGTAGCACCTTCCTTGGACAATAAAAGGGCTTCTTCACGACCCATGCCACTGCCTGCACCTGTAATAATTGCTACTTTATTAGTTAGACGATTCATAATTAAGTCTCCTCTATAATCGTATTGTGATATAATAATTCGAGTTATGATAGTCACACTATCATTGTGATATTTATCATATCATTTTTACGAAATAACTACAACCTCTCCTTGCTTAATCCAATAAACGGTGGATATAATACTAATAATTAAAAAACCTAATTAAAGAATGGAAGGGTCTATCCCTCATGAATCCTANNCACGCTACGAAAAAGAACGATACGACGGTAAACAGCAGCGATTATATACGATTCTCGAATCCGCAGAACGAATATTCTCGCAAAAAGGAATTGAAAAGTCGACGATGCAAGATGTCGCAAGTGAAGCAAATATCGGAATTGCGACGCTGTTTCGATATTTTCCTAGAAAAGAAAAGCTCATCGTGGCGGTGGCCACCCGAATGCTAGAGCCAATGCTCGATTACTTTAAGCATGTAGCCGACTTACCACTTACCTGTCTCGTAAAGATCGAGATGTTATTTGATTTCTTTATTCAGGATCAAAATCATTTAAGCGTTATTTTTATGGTCAATTTCGAAAGCTATGCCTCTCACTTAAATGAACCTGTTGAGGATGTTCTGGATTTCAATGCATTAAACCGCAGGATTTGGCATGAGTATTCCAGGATCATTCAAAATGGGGTGGAAGACGGTTCTATTCGCGCCGATCTCCCTGTGAAAGAGACCTTAATCACGCTGATGAACAGCTTTGCTCTCTTTTCCAGAAAGCTAACGATGAAAGAAAACATCCTCCTGCTAGAATCGGATTTAGACTCCGACAAGCAGCTTGAGCTTCTTAAACAAATCTTTCTAGAGCATTTAAAAGCCTAAAAAGCGCCAGTTTCCTTATGAGGGAAACTTGGCGCTTTTTTTGATCATAAATTCGATTGCTAGTGAAAAGGACAGGTGGCCACAGGTGATCGCTGATAAAGGAAACGAGGGCTGTAATCATATTCTTTCAACTTATTGTCATGCCAAATTGGTGTAGCCGACGGAGACATAGGGGGAATCAACCATGACCAGCGCCCCGAAACCTGACGTCCATGTCCCTGCTCCTGCTCTTGGAATCTTACAAATTGATCGGCTGCTGTATGGTGATCAACGATGCTGACCCCAGCTTGCTTAAAGGAATGCAGTACTGCACGATTCAGCTCAAGAAGCGCCCCATCCTTCCAAAGCGTTGTGTTACTGGATCGGTCCAGTCCCATCAGATCAGCTATAGCTGGTAAAGCATTATACCGTCCAACATCCCCAAAATTACGGNNCAGCCGTTAAAGGGAGCCGCGGGGTATAGAATCCCGCCAATTTCCAACTGCATATCCGAAATGATCGGCACCGAATACCAGCGGAGCTGAAGCTCAGCAAAGGTTTCAATTTCAGGGTGGGTTAACGGAACCTCCTGAATGAGGTGTTGGGGAATAGGGAATACGTGGGGATGCCCATTGCCAATACTGATTACTATCGGCAACACATCATAATGGCCTCCTGTTCCCTGCCAGCCTAGTTGTTGGCACACTTTCGTAAATTCATCCGATGCCGAATCGCCAGCGCGTTCATGTTCAGCATCACCAGGATATCCCGCGTAACGAATCAATTGATGGTTCCAAATCCGGATTCTCCGATCAGGAGCTTCCCCGCTGCGGAAGACCGTGATAAGTGGACGAATGCGTCCTCCATTATTCGCCTTTTCCAGATGTCGCAGCAAAGCTTCAGCAATATCCTCCTCGGTCTCTGCCAGACGTTCATCCATCAGCTCAATGGATTGCCAAAAGAGGCGGCCAATGCAGCGGCTATTATTTCGCCAAGCCATTCTCGCCCCATGAGCCAGCTCTTCCGTTGTATGTGTGTAGCTCCCGGATTGATTAATTTCTTCTCGTACGGCTTGGATGCGATGATCCATCTCAGCTTCAGTCTTATCAAGTTCAGCGTAACACTGTCGAATGAAAGCCTCAGCCTGCCGGGTTAACTCCTCGACGTCCTTACCATTCATATTGTCTATCTCCCATCCAAGCTCTTGCTAGAACCTTCAATCCAGTATACCATCCCCACTCCTAAGCTACATCCTTAAGAAAACAGTGCATGAGAGTGAATGAGAACAACCCGTGAAGCTTAGAGCTTCACGGGTTGTAGCAGGAACATCTAGCGTTCTGAACGTTTCCCTTGCGTCTTCAATGCAGCAAGCCTGCTCTTATCCTCGGCCAGCAGTTCTTCAGCCAACTCCACACCTTGGGGGCCTAACCAGGCCTGAGCTTGCTCTACCGCCTGTTCGGTATGTGCCAAACGGTTCTCAGCCTGTGCCAAAGTCTGTTCTGTTGGATGACTAAGCGCCTGAGAGACAGAGAAATGAAGCTTGCCTAAAGCATTTTTGGCTTGAGTTACATTGTCGTTCGCTTGCAGACTGGAATCGGGTTGTTTCATAAATGAAATTCGCTCCCTTCTGAAATGCGCCTGTTCCCTTCTAGCATGGTTTAGGATAAGTAACTTTATGCATACACCCTACTGGATGATGGACTGCATGAAAGTAGTCATTTCTTTGCTGGCCTTATTTAAGCGTTCAATTACCCCGCTGAATTCGGTGACCAGTTCTGCTTGTGCATGTGAAGAAGCGGAGATCGCTTCAATTTCTAGCTCCATTTGNNCTGGACTTTTGAACATCACTGAGTGATTTTTCAATATTATGGGTTGCTTCTTTGGTATTTACGGACAATTTGCGTACTTCCTTAGCCACAACGCCAAAACCCGCCCCCTGCTCTCCTACACGCGCAGCTTCGATGGCCGCATTAAGTCCTAGCAGGTTCGTCTGCTCAGAAATCTCACGAATGAAGCCAGTAACCTTATTCACTTCTTGAGACTCCATTACCGCTCTACGTGTATTATCTAATATTTGCTGAGAGGTGGCCGATAATTCTTCAGATTGTGCAGCTACGCTCTGAACCATATCCATTAGGTGATTGCTTATCCCATTAATCTCGTCTGTAAATACCTCAAGCTTATTCTCGTTCTCCAATGTGTAGGCAATTGCGAATACGCCTACTACCTCGTTGTCTGTTCCATATATAGGCACACATGTTGAAATCACAGGAGATCCATAAATTTCTGCTGGAATCCGATTAAAGCTAACCTCACCTTTCAATCCATTTGAAAGCGTTAGGTCTTCAGGTGGAATAGGACTTCCTTTAGCCAGTCCAAAATCAATGGCATTACTCGGAGTATAATACTGGAAGATTTCCCTGTCCGTAATACCGATCATAATATCTTGCGAGTGAAGCTTTTTGAAGTAAGGTGCTGCGAGGACTAAGGCATCGATAATACTCATCTGTTCATCTCCCATTAAGTAAATGTATATGTAAGTTTATCGACACAATGGGTGACATAGTGAATATTGTCATATTAAAGTAACAATTCTACCGTAGGATGAATTCATGAATACTAAACCTATTAGCAGACGCCAATTTCTGAAGAAAAGTGCTCAAGTGTCGCTCGGGCTGCTTGGAACCGCAAGTGCATCCGGCATTTATTCACACTGGGTTGAGCCCTACTGGCTTGAAGTTAAACATATAGATATAAAGCTTCCTCTA
>DOJM01000600.1:12897-16211 GCA_003529225.1 Paenibacillus sp. | reverse complement strand
TCTGTTCACAGTTGCGGGCACCCTTTGGACAATATGCTGTATTAGGTAACCACGATGCTTTTGGCACTAGGAAAGCTGTGACGAAAGGGTTAACGCAATCTGGTTTCCACGTACTTCATAATGAACATATTGTTTTAAAAAAAGATGCGGAGGCGCTTTATCTAGCTGGAGTGGATGATCCGTGGGTCGGCAAAGCAGATATTCATCAGGCGCTACGCCATATCCCTGATAAGGCATGTACTCTACTCCTTGCTCACGAGCCTGATTTTGCTGATGAATACAGTGATCTTCCCATAGATCTGCAATTGTCCGGCCATAGTCACGGAGGACAGGTGCGCCTTCCNNTATAGCCGACTCCAGGTCTACACCACACGCGGAATTGGAGTGACTCGTATGCCTGTACGTTTTAATTGTCGTCCCGAGCTTACCGTAATTACTTTGAGAACCTCCTATTGATTCATAGAATTTTATAATGGTTAAGGAGAATAAACTTGAAGGTTAAAAAATCGTTAGAAACTTTGCGCTTTTCCACATTTAATACAACAACACTGTAACCCCAGATGTAACCAAAACTATTTGAGGCTTATGTATAATCGTAAGAGTGATAGAGGAACACAACACACATCGAACTACATATAAGCCCATTATTGGGAAGGAGATAATAAATCATGAACAAAACTATGAAATTGACGTCTGCTGTATTAGCAGCAGGAGTATTACTTGGAGGTACTGGACTCATCGGAGGGAATTCTGTTCAAGCTGCAACGACCGGTAGCAAAACGGTCAAACAAGCCGTTCAACAGCCCTCCGTGCTGCTTAAATATAAGGGCCAAANNACAAAGACTTACAGTGTAAGTAGTGACTCGGTGAAGCTTAACATGGAGGTCTCTGACTATGGCGTCAGTACCGATTTGAACGGATATTACATTTATAGCATGACCGGAAATCATGAAGTGAAGATGATCAATGACCGCTTATATGTTCCATTCAAACTGTTGAATGATTATTTAGGTGTTCAAGGCGTATATAATCCAGCCCAGAAATCGCTTGAGCTTAGCAAACAGGTGATGAATGACATCAAGATCACCTCTGTACCCTTAGACAAGAGCAATAAGAATGCTAGTATTAAAGTTCAGTATCCAAAAATCAGTGGTCTAACGGATGAAGTGCAAAACACGATTAATGCAGCCTTCAAAAAAGAGGCTGAACTATTCGTGTCAGAGGCTGAGAAAGAGTCTAGCCGTAGAGATGGCACGATAGAGAATAAATATGATTACTCTCAAAATTATGTTGTCACCTTTAACCGTGAAGGCGTACTTAGTGTAGTAGTAGATCAATATGGTTATAGTGGTGGTGCTCACGGCGGTACCATGCGCGAGGGACATACCTTCTCGCTGAAGGATGGTAAGAAAATAGAACTTAAAGAGCTTCTAAAGGCAGAACCTAACTACAAACAAAAACTAGATAAAATGTTGAAGGCAAGCACCAAAGATATAGCTTTTCCGGAGTCAACTGGTGGACTAACAGATAAACCAGCCTTCTTTGTCAGTGAAAGCGGCTTAGCCATCTTCTATCAACAATATGAAATCGCACCTTATGCAGCCGGGATTCCTACCTACACCTTTAATTTCAGTTCAATACTGCCTAAAGGCACCGATCCATTTGCTTCTTTCAAATAAATACTACCGCAAAACAAAAAGCGCTTCAGTAAATCGACTGAGGCGCTTTTTGTTATCTATATTATTCTTCTAAACTGCCGGCTGGTCCAAAAAATTCAAAATGAATTCTGTCATCCGGTACCCGCCATTCCTTGAGAGCCTTATATATGACCTTCATAAAAGGGGTCGGCCCACAGAAATAGAATTCAGAGTTCACATCTGCTATTTCTTGAAGCCAAGAAAGATCAATATAACCAGATCTATTGTACTTGTCTTCTTCTCCTGGAGATTCATAACATACATAGGACCGAAGAGAAGAATAAGATTGCGCTAAATCTGCCACCCTATCTTTCATAGCATGCAAACTTCCATTAATGGCTGCATGAATATAGGTTACCTCGCGCTCTGGCTGGGCAGAAATTATTGTCTCCAGCATGCTTATCATTGGGGTTAACCCCACACCCCCACTGATTAGAACCACCGGAGTGTCACTACGCTGATCCAGTACGAAATCGCCCGCTGGAGAGCCCACTTCTAATATAGAGCCTACTTGGACGAAATCATGCAGATAAGTGGATACGACGCCCGCTGGTCTGTCTATCCCTTCACCTTCCCGTTTAACAGTGATACGGTAATACGCCTGTCCCGGAGCACTAGACAAACTGTAGGGGCGAATAGGGGTATATTCCTCACCNCCTGGCTGAACACGAACCGTGATGTACTGACCCGGAGAATAAGAGGAGATGGCCCCTCCGTCCTCAGGAGACAGGTAAAAGGAAGTAATAAGCTCACTTTCTCTAACCTTCCGAGTGACAACAAAGTTTCTGAATCCACTCCAGCCTCCCTGAGCTTCTGCANNCACGATACTTTTCTGCTTCCACACCAATAAAAGCATCTGCGATCACACCATAGGCTTTGGCCCATGCACCTATAATTTCCGGAGTTGCCGCATCGCCAAGCACCTGCCCAATCGCAGCTAACAAGGTCTCACCCACAATCGGATAATGCTCAGGCAATACACCCAGTGCTCGATGCTTCTCTGCAATCTGTTTTACCACCGGTAAGATATTCCCTAGTTGATCAATATTCATAGCTGCTGCAAGGACTGCGTTAGCAAGCGCTGTCTGCTGTCTGCCTTGCCGCTGATTGGCATGATTAAATATATTCAATAGCTCTGGATGGTTGTCAAATAACAGACCATAGAACGTCGTAGTAATGGTTGTTCCATGAACCTGTAATACAGGAACTGTTGATTTTATAATAGCAACCGTTTGTTGATCTAACATATGAATACCCCTCTCTCTTGAATTAGATAATGCCTCTATAAAAAGCATATAGAAGCTGCAAATGAGCGAGTGTGCGCTGAATCACTTTAAAATTTAATAAAATGTGAACAAGCAGAAAATGCAATGATATCCATCACATTCGAATGCCCGATCCAAAAAAAAGCTGTCCAAGTAGCTCGGGTAGCTACCGGACAGCACTTTAGCTCTTATTTTGCCAGCTCTACAAAACCTTCCCCAAACACATCTCTTACATCGTGAATGGCGATAAAAGCCTCTTTATCAATCGATCTTACGATTTTCTTAAGCATGGTCACTTCCTGTTTGCTAATGACAATATAGAGCAGCTCTTTGGGTTCTTTAGTATAATACC
>DOJM01000600.1:2035-12773 GCA_003529225.1 Paenibacillus sp. | reverse complement strand
GCTACATAGAGCATCACGATCGTAAACATCAGACTTTGAACACCAATGATGAAATACGAAGCAAATACCACAACTAAATCGACCAAGAGAAGAGCGTAGCTAACGTTCCAATCCAAAAATTTATGCAGGATTCTGGCGATAATGGTTGACCCCGCGGTCGTCCCACCCACGCGTATGATCATTCCGATACCCACACCAGACAAGATGCCTCCAAATATTGCATTGATGATCAACTCATCGCTAGCGATATGCCAATTTTTTGTAAGAATCAGGAATAATGAATTAAAAAACACCNNCATAGTCAGTCCCGTTACCCCGCCTTCACCGAACTCGTTCGGAATCACAAACAAGTTAACGGCCAAGGAGAACAGCAATGCTCCTACAATGATGGAAACAATATCCGAAATACGCTTTTTCATACCATGCCCCTTCTATCCTCTGTCTATATCTACCATCCACAAATACTAACATCGCTTCGATATAGTTGTAAACAATCCAGAAGAAACCAGCATTCTATATATGGTGTAACCGACTACCCCACCGCAAGTGTTTAAGATCAGATCATCCACGTCAAAGGTGCCGATATACAATACTAATTGTGTAACTTCAAAGCTCAGACTCAGTACAAAAGAGAGTATGAAGACCTTTTGAAATAACCTTACTTTTTGCGACAACAGCATAGGAACAAAGGCTCCAAACGGAATAAATGCCAGAAGATTGCCCACTAAATTAAGTGATGAAAAAGGATCTGAAAGTGACAGATGCTTTATCTCTTGCGAGATCTCTTTAAAGGGTACATAGTTGCCCTGTCGTTTAAAAATTCTTTCGGGATGCTCGAGCATACGTCCCGCTTGTTCCCAAAGTGATTGCAAGCTAAAAGGTGCGCCTTTAAATACAATAATTCGGATCAAGAAATACATATAGACGATGAATATGGCTGCCAGCAATAATTTCATAATAGAGTTGCTCTTAGGCTCTGTACTCATCAAAATGTAGTGACAATTACGCCGTCCATATTATCGCCCGACGTTTTATATTGCCCTTTCTTTGGAATCTTAATACTTGTATAACCTGATACTGGATAATAGTTTACTGTATATGTTTTTCCGTCTACAACCGTTGAAATTTCACTGTTTTTCTTCAAAAGATCTAAATATTGTTCCAGCACAATCCCCTTCTCATGAATGATCGCACTGTGCGGCAACCCGACATAACGGAAATGCCAAGGTTCATATTTAATCCCCGTAATCTCCGTTTTGTCCTTCGGATAGCGTAAAATAAAGCCGTATTTCCAAGAGTTATCTTCCAGCCATTTGCCTTCTGGCGCTTTGCTCATCTCCGATTGAGACGATCCGATGTCCAGAGATAATCCTAAATTATGTTCGCTATATTGTGCTGGCAAAGCATAGTCTGAACCTTTTTCCTCATACAATTGCTCTTGCTCGTCAAAGTCCCTGTACCCACTGCTAATTAAAAAATGATTCACGCCATCCTTCTCTGCTGCCTTGATCATCTTATTGAATTTATGTGCTACACTTTCAGACAACCGAATCGAGGTATCCAGTAGTCCATAGCCCTGAACCAGATCCTTCTGATCAAATAAGGTCACAATATCAGACTTCACGCTGTCCTCATGTACCGGATATTGTCTGTTCACCAGCAATAAATCCCCTTGATATACCTGATCTTGCGTAACCACCTTTATACTATCGCTATCTCTAATCGATCCTTTCTGGATCTTATCATTCTTATCAGCTAGNNAACCAAGCAACAACACAACGATCATTAAAAAGCCCCACTTCTTCATCGTAATGTCCTCCCATTTCCTATTTACGCTTGATAAGAATAGAATAACGAAGACACTTTAAAGAAAAGCAGGATAATTATAAAGTTTTTCTTAAAATATATAAGAGCTCAGTGACCTTACCCAGTAAAGGTGTATCCTACACCCCAGATTGTCTTAATAAATTTGTTCTTATTGATGTCTTCTCCAAGTTTTTTGCGCAAGGTACGGATATGCACCATAACCGTATTACCGCTCTCATAATAGGCTTCGCCCCACACCTGTTGGAAAATACTCTCTGCGCTAAATACCTGCTTGGGATGACTGGCCAATAAATGCAGAATATCAAACTCTTTCGGAGTTAAGTCTATCTCCTCACCGTAAAGAGTAACGGTATGCTCATCTGGTGAAATCGTCAGCCCGCCTACTTCAAGGACCGACTTAGGAATGGCTGCGGGCTGACTGAATTGTATAGAGCGCCGAAGCTGAGAATTAACGCGGGCGACTAGCTCCATTGGATTGAACGGTTTGGTCATATAATCATCTCCGCCCATGACTAGTCCCGTGATCTTATCCAGATCAGAAGTCTTCGCACTTAAAAAAATAATCGGCAGATGATGCTGCTCCCGAATGTGACGGGTTACCTCATAGCCATCCAGCCCTGGCATCATAATATCCAGAATCGCCAAATCTATCGTTTGGGACTCAATAGCTTGTACCGCTGCACGCCCATCGGATACTTTAATGATATGATACCCTTCTTTTTGCAAATGCAAAGCCACCAAATCCGCAATCTCTGCCTCATCATCCGCAATTAAAATCGTAATGCGCTTCATCTATACTTCACCCCTATAGGTTTATACTATATGATCTACATCCATTATACCCCAAACTTAAAAACCACTCCTAGGATGAAGTGGTTTCGATGAAATCTATGATTAATAAATAGAACTGTTGTATTATTATTTACTTTTATGATAGCTCTCAAGCAGGGCCTCTAATGAAATGCCATTAACTGTGAAGCCTGAAAGATTACAATCTCTTATATCCACATTCGAAAGATCACACTCTACAAAAGATGTGCCGTTAAGCTGGCATCGTTCAAACTTATTGCCTTTACCATACAAGTGAATATCATAGAAATAAGCTTCTCCTAATTCACTATTGCTAACCTCAATTTCCCACAATCCGACTTCATTAAACTTAACAAGATGCATATTGATATCGTTAAAAGTAGTACTGCTCATATTAACATTGTCAAACTTGGTACCTGCCATATTTACATTAGAAAAGTTCGTCTTAGGCATATCAATATCATCGAATTCACTTTGGCCCATGGCCACACGACGAAAGTTGGTTTCAGGCATTCTTTCATCCTGAAAAACCCTCTTTTTAAATTCGTCCTGCAATTTGTTTTCACTTAGATTGTTATTCACTGTACTCAACATCTCCCTTTTTAAGATCGTTCTTGATCTGCGGAGTCTACTCTCGACAGCTTCAATAGATAAATCAAGGAAATCAGCGATCTCCCTAACCTTATAGTTGTCGATATAGAATAGAATGGTGACTATACGGTTAGCTTCGGATAAGGTGTTTAATGCCTTCCACACATCTTGCTGGAGTTCTTTTCGGAGGAGCTGATCTTCAGTGGTCTCCAGCTGAGAAACCTCGATTTGCTCCATGAATTCATATGCAGCTTTCTTCTTATTCACTCTAAACCAATCCATACATTCCCGTGTAGTAACTGCATATAACCAACTGGCGAGTTTCTCTGGCTCTTTTAAGTTGGGTAAATTACGATAGGTTTTAACAAAAACCTCTTGTGTAATGTCTTGCGCGGTGTGGAAATTACCCAATTTACCGTAAGCTACTCCGTATACTGCATTGGAATATTTACCGATAAGCCCACTGAATGCATCCATATCCTCTTTACACACTTTATCTACCAGTTCTGCATCCGTACAAGTCACTATCTGCCTCCTTAACAATCAAGCTCATAACATAGACGGAAAAGGAGTTCAAAAACCGTCTTTATGCCTGTAAATATTCTTTTTAATGAAGAGAGGTCGATTAGGACTCTGTACTATTGGCTTGCCGATACAACTCTCGACTTCTATAACCAGCCCTTAAAATCATCTTCATTTCCTCTTTACGCTTAGCTCTTGTTGCCTCTTGTTTGGCACTATAGACATATCGAGCCCAATCTTTGCGATATCCCGGGGTAAGTGATTGATAAATCTCAAGCAAATCCGGCGTATCTTTCAGATCTTGCTCCACATTTGGAATGAAAGAAATATAATTATCCACAGATTGACTTGGTGTATTGGAAAGCTGACCTTTACCCTTAGCGTCCTCTTTTAACCCCACAACTGTAAAGACATCATCCAATCCTACCATGCGTGCAAATTTAATATTGCTTGTCCCGATGTAGCCATTCTCATCACTGCCCAGACCCTCTAGTAAGTCGTCACGATGAATAAAGGTCGGATACACTTTGTTTCCCTTTTTAGGATACGCCACAAAGAGATAGCCATTCTTATGAAGATGCTGTTGCTCAATCACACGGTTCACTAGTGCCTGTAACGACACCATGTCTAGTACAAAGGCAAATATAAGATCATACGCCCCATTTAGCGAGGTATCATAATCCGTCAATTCCACTAAATAATCGGAGCCTTCTGGTTTACTCAATATCGCTACTTGGTTGTATTTTTGTAAGTTCAGCTTTTCTACGATGGTTTTAGTCACTATGCTTCATCCCCCAAATGTATTCGGATGCTTCTTCATCGTGATCATTATAGCCTAATCGCTACCCAATCTAAAACATTCTACGGGCCGTCACAAAACGCTTCTTCCACTTCTCACTCAGGGCTTCATAATGGACGCCTTGCTCCTTAGAATACGTATGCAATATCTGATTATTTCCCGCATACATGGCAACATGACCAATGTCCAGACCACGCGCACTAAAGAACAGCAGATCCCCTTTACGCAATTCGCTGATCGCAACTTCCTTCCCTTCTTTGGCTTGATTATAAGAGGCGCGTGGCAGATCCACCGATAACACGTTATCAAATAAATGCGCTACGAAAGAAGAACAGTCAAAGGTAGATGTCTGGTTCGTTGCTGCACCGAATTCATAAGGGGTTCCCAGATACTTTTCTCCGTAAGCAAGCAACGCGCTTCCCTGCTTCTCAGCGAGCGACACACTAGTATAATCGCTGTATTTCGGTTTAGCAGATATGTACCCCGTCTTGTTATCTTGCGTTCGCACTTCTAACCACAAAGCATCCACTTCTCTAACGATATGGACTTTATCACCTACGGACAACATTTGCTGGACACCTGATTGATCCGATGAATTCGGCGAACTCCGCAGGTTAACCCCATAACGAATCGTTGAATCGTAATTCAGCGCAGAATAGATGCGGACGGTCCGAGTGTTAGCCTCCCACTTCACGGTGCTACCTAGAGCCTCGCTTACNNTTCGCGGTTAAATTTCCTATTTGATAGGTCAGCACCAGATTTCCCTTAGTGGCCTTAACTGTTTTGGTATCGTTGTTCCATGAAATCTTTGCTCCCTGTTCTTCAAACAGCTTGCGCATGGGAACAAGCGTTGTACCGTTTATGAGCAAGGGCTGAGTCTCTAATTCAAGCTGCCGATCATCCAGAAAGACACCTGTAACCTGATTCAAAGGCGTTACCGCCGCATGGGCTGGAGCTGCATAGAGTATAGATATAAGTAGTGCAAATAGAGTGGCTTTCTTATGAATCCTCATGATGTCATCACCTCGTTGATTGATATGTTCAATTATTATTACTAAAAAAAGGGTGATTAGTTCTGTTACAATTATTGGGATTACCGTCTAACTACAGCTCAAACCATGTAAAAAAGAGGACTGCGGTCACCTTTCGGTGCCACAGCCCTCTTTTTAATCCACTTCAAAAATAGAATCGATAATGATCGGAAGATTATCCCTTACAGAAACAGCCCCCAATACCGAACGAGNNATTGAGCACTTTATGATGTTCTTCGAATAAGGGATCTGCATTCACAAATCCTTGAATTTTGACCACTCTCTTCACTTTATCCAAGGAACCTAAAGCTGACTCAAGGACGGCAAGGATCTCTATACCCGTCTGGCGTGCAAAATGGTAGCCTTCTTCGGTGTTGAACTCCTGTCCTAGCTTTCCTTTGGGATGCCCTGCAGGTCCTTTTCCCGATACAAAACATAATCCATTAACAATGACGTAGTTAGCATATTTTGCCGCCGGTTCACTAGCACTAGGCAGGACAATACCTAATTCCTCAAGTCTGTCCGCTATGATTCGATCCGCCACTTCAGTCCCCTCCTCCAATCCGTACAACCTCAATAAATTGGTAAGATTATACTGATTAATCCGGAAAGGGTCAATCCTATTTTGCTTCGACCTCTGCTTCCCATCTCGATATCTCAGCTCGAACAATTGGCGCTACTTCAGTACCCAATAGCTCAATGGCTCTCATTACATCCTTATGAGGCATCGTACCCAGCGGTACATGCAGCATAAAGCGTGTAATTCCTACGTGTTTGCGTAGGTGAATAATCTTCTCAGCAACAGTGTCTGGATCTCCTACATACAAGGCACCTTCAAATCTACGTGCCGCATCNNTGCCAATCACATTCATGCTAGCCTGCGTAGAGGGGAAGAACAGATCGGCCGCAAGCTGATTATCCTCTGCAATAAAGCCGTGCGAGTGTGAGGCAACCGGAAGCTTCGACACATCATGTCCTGCTTGGGCCGNNCTGCCTCCGATAATCGCGAGCACAAGTGGTAGCCCGAGCAGGCCAGCACGAATCACAGATTCTGTATTGCCTCCACTGCCAATCCATACGGGCAAAGGATTCTGAACGGGGCGCGGATAAATCCCCAGATTATTAATGGCTGAGCGATGATTTCGACTCCAGGTTACTTTTTCGGATGCCGTTATTTTTAACAACAGGTCAAGCTTCTCATCGAATAACTCATCGTAGTCATTTAGATCATATCCAAAGAGCGGGAAAGATTCGATAAAAGAACCCCGGCCTGCCATGATTTCTGCCCGTCCATTTGAGATTCCATCAAGTGTTGCAAAATCCTGAAATACACGTACTGGATCAGCAGAGGACAGCACGGTTACCGCACTGGTCAGCCGAATTCGTGTCGTCTGTGAGGCAGCCGCAGCCAGCAAAACCGCTGGAGAAGATGCAGCATAATCCTTTCGATGATGTTCACCCACACCGAATATATCTAAGCCCACCTTATCTGCAAGAACAATCTCCTCTACTACCTCGCGCAATCGCTGTGCATGACTTATTAACTCCCCCGATTGAATATCCGGTGTTGTTTCTACGAACGTACTGATGCCTATTTCCACTTACGATTCCCCCTTAACTATAATTTTCTCTTCGAGTTGTTTGTTTGATTATAACACAAGTTACGTTCAAGCATAGCTAGGCATTAGTGCCTAGCTCCAGCTTGTCCAAAAACTCATTCTTAAAATTTGCAGAACATCGCTGACAAATAGAGGATTTTGATGAAATATGTTGAAATGATCTAAAACAAGTAGCTCTCATGCATCTCATGCTTAATATAGGAGGGACATATGCTTCAAAGAAATAAACACAAAAATTCCATATCCAAACAAACCTTCAATCCTGTTTGGGGTTCCTTAAAAATCGCCGTAATATATTTTATTATAGGATGCTTATGGATTCCTTTAACAGATAAAGCCGTTTCCACTTTTACGCGAGATCCGGAGTGGATTAGACTTATTAATATAATTAAAGGCTGGTTCTTCATCCTCATAACAGCTTTGCTTATCTTTGCATTAATTCTAGGTACTCTGAAACGGATTAAAAGGATCGAAAAGAAACTGGATCTTGCCTATAGGGATAGGGTGAGCGCCCACGAAAATCTAGAGGCCGCCTATGAGGAAATCACAGCTACGGAAGAAGAACTCAGACAACAATATGATCAGCTCATTGAGAATCAAGAGAAGCTAGCCTTGAATGAAGAAAGGATGCATTACCTGGCGTATCATGATCTATTAACCGGCTTGCCCAACAAATTAGCCTTTTATGAGAATGGGCCTCACATTTTGGAACTGAATAACATTGCAGCCTTAATGTTCATCGACATTGATTACTTCAAATATGTAAATGATACGATGGGCCATGAATTTGGTGACCGGCTAATTGTTAAGGTAAGTGAGAGATTGGTGTCGCTGGTTGGGAGNNCGTTCTTTTATATTCTATTGAGAACAGTCAGTGCATAACAAGCGTAGCCTCCCAGATTATTACCGGTTTTAAAGATGCGATTGAGATGGATGACAGTCTCCTACATGTTAGCCTAAGCATCGGAATCAGTACTCACCCCGAACATGGAAGTAATATTATGGAACTCCTTAAATGCGCAGACATCGCTATGTATAAAGCCAAAGACGCTGGCAAGGGTCAAATTATTGTCTTTGATCAACCGCTCAATGATACTTTTACTGTNNCATTGAGAAGCGGTTGTATAATGCTTTAGAGAAAAATGAGCTGGAAGTATTCTATCAACCACAGATTGATCTGGCTCAGAACAGGGTGACGGGACTAGAGGCTCTTATGCGCTGGAACAACCCTATACTAGGTATGGTCCCTCCGGATAAGTTTATCAAAATAGCAGAAGATTCCCATCTCATCATTCCCCTCGGAGCGTGGGTGCTCAGAACGGCCTGCGCCTTTTTGAAAAGCCTTCATGAGCAAGGATTATCACATCTGACGATGTCTGTTAATATTTCAATGCTGCAGCTACTGCAAAGCGACTTCAATGAGTTAGTTCTAGACACCTTGCAAGCCTCCGGGCTAGATCCTGAATACTTAGAGCTGGAGATCACAGAGAGTGTTCTGGTTGAATCTTACGAATATGTGAGCAGTAAACTGACTGAACTCAGAGCTCACAACATAAAAATTGCCTTGGATGACTTTGGTACCGGTTATTCCTCCTTTAGCTATCTTACTCATATGCCGATCTCGACTTTAAAAATAGACAAGTCCTTCATTGATTCCATTCGAACAGGGACACATCAAGCCGTTCTCGTCGAACAAATTATTATGATAGGTAAACGCATGAATATGTGTGTTATTGCAGAAGGTGTGGAACGCACTGTACAACTCGATTACTTGCAGGAGCAAGGCTGCGATAAAATTCAAGGTTACTTGTTCAGTAAGCCACAGTCCGCACAGAGCGTAAAAGAGCTATTAACCGAGTGGGAGAAGGTTTCGAGCTTAAATGAATAAAAATGAACCTATTTTTTTATATAAGAAGGTGTTACCGGATTGAATGTCATGACATGGATTGACTTATCATTATTCTTCGTTCTTTTCGTTCTGTTCATCTACATATTTGTTACTGTAACAATCACTAACTTACATAAGGTTTACTTGACTTTCCATTTCACGATGATGTTATGGCCCTTCTGTCAATTTGCTCTCAAGACTACAGTTGATCCCGATGTTCAATTGTTTTATGTAAAGCTCGCTTTTATTGACTCGATACTGTTAACGATTGGATGGCTTCTTTTTACGATTTTTCTCACTGGCAAATCATATCTCCTCCGAAAAAAGAAAACGCTGATCCTATACATTGTCGCAGCATTGATCTTAATAGGAGTGATCATCAATCCAAAGCAAAGCTTTGTACTCCCTATGCATGGTGGATATGTTGAAAGATCCTATGGTCCGCTTTTTTGGCTGTTTATTCTCTTTTTGATCTGCACCATTACTATTTCTCTGTATATCATCTATTCAGCGCTTATATCGAACGCCACACAGCGGATCAAAAAACAGGTTACTCATGTACTCAAAGGTGTACTAGTGCTGACTGTATTTGTATTACTGGATGTCTTTCTTAATGTGGTACTATTTAAATCTCAGCCGGTGATTCCGGGGATGACCTCTCTGGGGATACTAATCTCTGCCATCTTTTTCGTCATTGCCATCCATCGTGATAAAATATTTGATCTCGTAACCATCGCCCATCAGGATATCATTGACACACTCACACTAGGTATCCTTGTACTGGATGATAACGAGACTGTGGTAGAAATCAATCGATCGCTTTTGCCAAATATCAACCTACAGATCGGTGATCGCTTCGACTTATCGACGCTAACACCCCAGGAGCAGACTGCCAGCGCTTTCCGATTGTTTCAACATTCATATCTTAAACAGCCCATGGAGAGAACCGAAGTTGAAGTATTCTACACCTCGCTCCAAGCATACATCAATATTACAGCGGCACCAATTGTCGTAGGCGAGATCATGGTTGGAAGGATTCTCACTTTTCAGGATAGAAGCGAGCTACATCGCCTCATTGCTGAGACTAATCATCAGAACGTGATCCTGCAAGAGCGTAATCTGGCATTAATTGAAATCCAAAGTGAGCTTTCTCAGACCAACCAAAAACTCAAGCAGATGGCCATAACCGACAGCTTAACAGGTTGTTATAACCGTCATTACTTAACGCAGTACTTAGAACAAGAAATCATAGAAAATATGATATTGAAGCAACCTTTTGCCATCATTCTATTGGATATCGACTTTTTCAAAACAGTGAACGACAATNNCATTAGGCAATCGCTGAGGGAGACGGATATTCTGGCACGTTATGGCGGAGAAGAGTTTATCGTCTATTTACCAAATACGAACCACTCACAAGCAAACCTCTGGGCAGAGCATATCAAATTCATGATAGAGGCCAATAAAGTAGTTGTGGATGAGGTTGCTCATTCTGTATCTATCACTGTAAGCATGGGACTACTGTCCATTAATAATTTTGCAGAGCAGTATGCAGAAAGCCCGACCAATCAACTAAATGATTTATTCGAATCTGTGGACAAAGCCTTATATCAAGCCAAAAATGCAGGACGAAACCAGATTGTTGAGATCA
>DOJM01000600.1:0-2028 GCA_003529225.1 Paenibacillus sp. | reverse complement strand
AAATTCAGATTTTAATTTCATAGCTCCAAACCCATCAATTTTGCAATCAATATCATGATCTCCGTCCACTAAACGGATGTTTTTCACTTTGGTACCTATCTTCAGAACGGATGAGCTTCCTTTTACCTTAAGGTCCTTGATTACGGTTACTGAATCGCCGTCGTTTAATACATTACCGTTGGCATCTTTGATAACCTTTTGATCTTCACTATTCTCAGACTCTGATTCTAATGTCCACTCATGTGCACATTCCGGGCAAACAAGTAGACTTCCATCTTCATAAGTGTACTCAGAATTACATTTCGGGCAGTTCGGTAAATTAGACATCGTTTCATTTTCTCCAATCGTAGTTCAAATTCTAGCTGTCTTATAGCTGACCTTTAAAAGTATATTTCATATTCAGGAAGGAATCCACTATATCCAGATAGTAAGCTTTGTTCGACATTACCTGATTTCCGCTTAGAAAACAAACTACTAAATATTATCTTGTATATGTTTTCACAATTGACTATGATGATAATAATGTAAAATTTTCAATAAATACATAGGAGAGTGAATAATGATTAGTCAAAGGAGTGTCGGATTTTCCATTATATTGTCATTAATTACATGTGGAATATACGGAATATTTTGGTTTATTGCTCTAACGAATGACGTAGGCAAGCTAAGTGGAGACTACACATTTACTGGAGGAAAGCATTTTCTTCTAACATTGATTACTTGCGGGATATGGAGCCTGGTTTGGGCCTACCAGATCGGTAAACATGTTGCAGAGGCTCAAAGACAACGCGGCCAACTCGTATCCGATAATTCAGCTCTTTATGTGATCCTCACCATTCTTAGTTTTGGTATTGTTACATATGCTTTGGTGCAATCCGATGTTAACAAATTGGTATAATTTCACTATGNNGCACTGTATGGATGCCCTTAACCAATATAGGTATACCTTGTCTATTTCATGAATGGACTGGATTTTATTGTCCGGGATGTGGAATCACAAGAGTTATTCTATCCTTGTTAAAGTTCGACTTCATTCAGGCGTTTAGATTTAACCCGTTGCTATTTATTCTGGCGCCTCTCTATATGCTATACTTGATTACTGAAAAGAAGCGTATTCAACCACTTAGCCATGGAATTATGGCTGTGATGTTGATCCTAACCGTTACATTTGGAGTACTGAGAAATTTCCCAATGTTTGATTACTTGGCCCCAACAGTAATTCGTTAGCATCAACTATGGTTGCATAATCGCTTGAAGTCGCACAATCGCCTGAGCCCGGTCAACCACCTCTAATTTGCTATAAAGATTACTAATATAATTACGCGCTGTTCCCTCCGCGATATGCAGTGTATCGGCGATTTCGCGGTTATTCAGTCCCCGGATAATGAGCTGCGCCAACTCCTCTTCCCGTTCTGTCAGACTCATCCGATCTACATTGGATCTTTGCCAATGTTCGTACTCCGTCAATCTATTCATTCTCGTCGCCAATTTCGCTGCTACCGGGGCTGGCAGGATAAATTGCCCGGATATCGTATCACGGATCGAAGAAATCATTTTGTCTGCATCCATATCCTTCAGCATATACCCGCTTGCTCCAAATGCCATACCCTCAACAATATAGTCGGTCTCTATAAAAGTGGTTAAAATCAGAATGAATATATCTGGACGAATCTGCTTGATTCGTTTTAGTGCACTGATCCCATTCATAATCGGCATTTGAACATCAAGCAGTACNNGATCGGGCTGAAATGTTTCCACCATCACGCAGGCCTCTTCACCGTTCTTGGCAGCGCCGACCACCTCCATATCATCCTCCAGATCCAGAATGGTACGAAGTCCTTCACGCGTCAACAATTGATCATCTGCAATTACAATCTTTATCTTACTCATTTTCTATTCCCAACCCTTCGCATTGGCAGATCGATTTCCAGTAGACAGCCCTCATTCATTTCTGAATCGATGGATAAGCTACCTCCCAGTTGCTCCACCCGTTCTTTCATCGTCCTAAGTCCAAAACCCATCACTATA
>DOJM01000086.1:21994-23399 GCA_003529225.1 Paenibacillus sp. | reverse complement strand
GCCTGAATGTCTCAAGGAATTGGTTTGGACTTGGACTTGCTGTAGTAGGTAGCTCCTTGGATTCACTCATTTTAGCATAAAAGGTTTTCGTATCCGTATCCGCAGGCATTAACTCATGCCCAAAATGAACCGGTAGATGGACTACGGAAACATTATACTTCTCCATGTAGTCAAGGGGTAGGTCAGAACCGCTGTCTGTTATGATCTTGATTGCCATAATATAAGTACTCTCCTTTCAATATCAGTACTATTATAGCTATCGCCAAATGAAATCTCCAGTAACCAATATAACTTGAAAAATCCTTTGATTTGTGCTTATGTCTTTCTTCCTTAACTTGTCCTAATATGATATGGTTTATGAATAAGCGTATAGAAATGGAGTGTATGTATGAGTAAGGGAAGAGTATGGAACCGAGGCAAGCATGATGGAACAGGACTATCAAGGAAAAAAAGCGTGGATCAAGAAGTAACAACATCTACTGAAACGGAAGCNNCCGTCAAATGCCAGAATTGATACAGTTAAACCGATGAATCGTACGAACTGGGTAACTCGTCCTGCACGTGTTATCAATAAAGATTCCAAAAACAAACAATAACGATGACAAATAGGGTTTCAGAACTTGTCCCTGAGTTCTGAAACCCTATTTTTATATGTTCTTAAACGAAGGCAGTTTACATGTTTACATCCGGACGCTTATTCAAAACAAGTATGGCCGCTGTTATAAGGATCATCCCCATAAATGCGGGTGCGGCATGGCCTAATGATACATAAATCTGACCTCCAATAATAGGACCAATCATTCTAGCTAAAGCCTGAATAGATTGGCTGCCTCCTTGAATCCTACCTTGTTCACTAGAATCGACAGACTTGGAAAGCATCCCATTGAATGAAGGTCCAAAGATCGAATCCCCAAAGCCAAATATAAACATTCCAGCGATAAAAAGAGGATAGAATGAGAACAAAGCAGATAACGCAATAAAACTGTAACCGATAATTTCCGAAGCCATTCCAAGAATTGCTATACGTTTATCACTAAGTTTCTTCAAAAGCTTTGGCATGATCAAACCTTGTGAAATGATGTCTTGGAGACCCATAATCGAAAACATAAGTCCGATTAGTGCAGGCTTCCAGCTGAAAGTATCCATCGTAAATTGAGAAAATACTGCCTGTAAAGATCCGTTAGGAATCCAGAGTAAAAACGCTGAGACTAGCAGCCTATTTAAGTTTTTCATGGAAAGTAAGTTTGCAAGCTGTGAAAATGGATTTAGTCTTACAAAGGTAATCTCCTTCAGTCTATTCTTCTTGGCAAGGCTCTCTGGCATAAAAAAGAGTCCATAAACAACATTCAATAAAGTTATGATTGCTCCAAAATACAAGGGAACAGAATAACCAAACCTAGCAAGT
>DOJM01000086.1:17163-21987 GCA_003529225.1 Paenibacillus sp. | reverse complement strand
GTCCAGCAAATAGTACCCATAGAGCCCCTCCTATGCCAAAAAACAAGTACCCGATAGCGGAACCCAACAGGCATGCTAAGAGTAATGGACGCCGGCCATATTTGTCGCTCAAAGCTCCAAGTACGGGGGCTGCAAAAAATACACAGACTGCATAAACCGAGGTAAGCATCGTAACAACTATTGCTTGTTCTCCCGAACTGCTTGTATAAGGCCGCACTAAGAATGGGACGACAGGCATTATGATACTAAAGCCAATTCCGCAAAGAAACACAGAGATAAGACCGAATATTAATGCGTGTTTATCTACGGATTGTCCTGAGTTCTGTTCATTGTGTGATTTAAATTTGGACATTTATGTGGACTCCTTAAGGTTGAAAATTTGATTCCTAGGAAACATGTTTATCGTACGATTATTTTGTTTCCTTGTCAACAAAAAATAACAATAAAAATACAGCCGTTCTCCATAGAGCCCGACTGCATGTGGTTTCATTTTCATTATTCAAATTTTATTCCGATTTAATATCTTTACCCTGTTTCTTTATTTCCGCATCCAAATGACTACTATACTTTTCCACGAAACTAAGCATACTATCAAATTGTTCCTCGGTAATCTGCGCAAAGACGGCTTTATCCCGCTCTTGAAACTCTTTATGAAGGTTCTCATGGATTTCATAAATTACTTTTCCTTGCTCAGTAAGCCTAAAATAGATTTCTTTTTTGTTATCCGACTTCTGGTAGCTTTCAATCAGGCCTTTTTCTATGAGTTTCTTAGTTAATATACTTATGGCACCCCGAGTCATAAATAAGCACTCCGCAAGTTTTGTTACGTTGGAATCTACATTTTTTTCAATGTATTCAATACAATGTACTTCGGAAGATGTATAACCCTTAAGACTGGCTTCCATCTTATCTTTGTTAAGCCAAACCATCTTATTATATAGGTCCTTGACACCCATTAGGATCTGATCTTCTTTGTTCATGACCTGTCCTCCCACCCACTCTTGCAATAACAATAGTATATCACATTATATTTTGATTCTATTTCAACAAAAAGGGCTTCGAAACGGAAATCATTCGTTTCAAAACCCTATTGGTCTATAGTCTGAAGCTACCTACAAAAGCAGCCTTTGCTAATCCTAACATTATGCACGAGTGGAGAGAATGAATCTCTCTAGCGCTGCTGTATCCGTAATCCTATGATTACATTCTTGGCTCTCTATGCAAATATATTGGCCAATGGAGGAATAATCATCCGGCGAAGATTTTGCAAGCCTGGTCTTAACCGTAAAGAAGGCAAGCTGTTGCTGCCGATTACAGAACAGGCAATACCCCTTCTTGTTCATTGGTGCCACTCTACCCTCAATACCGATAAACTGCCCTTCAAACGGATATACAATAAATAGTTTATTGGTAGCAATATCTATCCAGCACAAATATGTCATATATCGAAAGTCGATCGCTGATAAATCAGGTACCTTCAGCTTCTTATTCTTAGGGAACAGCTTCTGAATCTGTTTCGGTGTAATCTGTGGAAAAGGTTCTAAATAAGGCTCTAATCCACTAAGATACTTCTGAAAATCGTATGCAGTCTCAAAGGCAGATATTTGTTGCAGCAACTGCTGCTGACTATCACTTAGTGTTGGAAAAGCTTCCACAACATTCAACGATGAACGATATCTTACCGTCTCCAAGACCCTTCGATCCGCTACAGTTCGCAGTGTTTTTAGAAGGAAGTCTGTTTGTTTTTTAATAAAATTATATTGATGGTTTCTAATATATGGTGTATTCATTGCTCTTCAGCCCCTTATTTGGTATGAACAATCCATAAGGTGCAAAGCCCATTATTANNATATTTAGTTTGGGCGATCATCCATCCTATCGCACCTCACGCAAAGTATCGCCCTAATTTAGGCTTTGCGTGAGGAACTTCTAGCTAATGGGCAAACCAGCATTAGCACAGTACCACCTCCGATTACATACACGAAAAAAGTATAACAGGAATGTTTGGAATCGGCTAGACCATGTTGCCAACCTCTGCATCATCTCTGGAAGGTGCTTCACCAATGAGCTGCTTCAAAAGTTTCTTCATCATGACAGAAGCTTTCACTTTAGTGTGAAGACAAGGCGAAAGCTCAATTTCATAGTTACCTTGCTTAATGGTTGGAAAATTGCTCACATCATTTGCAAGAGACACGCCGTTATTTGAGCAACGAAGCGCTGCAACGTGCAGTAGAGGCACTATTTACAGCTCGTATTGTTTATGTATATAGCCCCGGTCCATGTGCTGGACTAGCGGAGCTGATGATCTATCGAATGGCGCGTTTCGGACTACAGCTGAAAAAAATGGCCCCCAGCGGACACGAGCTGTTAGAGACCTTAATGCATGCTGATCAACAAGATGTATTGCTTGTCTTTGGATTTGTTCAACTGTTACCTGAAATCGAAGTGATTTTGGACCATGCACGTGAAGCTAATTACCAGGTCATTCTGATCACCGACAGACTCGTGTATCCTCGATCCCAAGATGCAGATTTATATTATTGAGAATCTGATCCTTGGGGTAGGTTTAGCAAATAGGGATGGTAGTCTAAGCAAATTAGACAAATTGCAGCAGCTAAGAGCGCAGTATGGAGGGAAGCTTCCGCGGAGCTAGGTTAAGCCATGGAGAAACGGAGTGATCGCTAAAATAGGCGCCAACTGTGAAAATTGCGAATGAATGACTACGGAAATCATGAATAATTTACCTCCTTTTACAAACACTACGAAACAAAAGGAGGCTGATGTTTCATGTGTCAACGTTTTTCCCTGGCGGCCGAACTGCAGGAAATTAGGGATCATTTTGAAATTAACCGGGTGATGTACTACTATAAAGACCGCTATAATATTAGTCCCACGCAGGATATGCCGGTAGTTTTACAACAGGATGGTGAGCGAATTCTAGACGAGTTCCGCTGGGGATTCGTTCCTNNGCAACCTACCGCAAGATGGTGGACAAGCAGCGCTGTATTATCCCGTGCAATGGATTTTACTATTGGAAAAAAGAAGGAAAGAAGACTTATCCAGTTCGGGTAGTCATGAATAATCGCAGTATGTTCGGAGTGGCTGGTCTATACGAAATTTGGCGTGATACGCGCGGGGAGCCTCTTCGTACCTGCTCTCTGGTCATGACAGATGCCAATCCACTGATTAGCGAATTCGAGAGCCGGATGCCGGCGATTTTGTCCCCACAGGATATCACTCGATGGCTTGATGAGGAGACAAATGATCTGGAAACACTGAATCCGATTCTGCGGCCTTATTCAGCAGATGAAATGCAGGTGTACCCGGTCACACCAATGATTAACGACAACAGGAACGACTCGGCTGAATGTATTCGAGAAATGGATCTGAAGGGATCCTGGGTAAAGCCTTGAGATGATAGCAGAATTGGATTAAGTACCCTTAAAAATAAGCAGCGGTACTAGGGCTGGAAACTAAAGCCTAAGTACCGCTGCTTTTATTGTTATCGCTGAATATTGAAAGCAAGTTGCTGCTGGGATCTCTATTCTTTTACTGTCTACTTGACGGAGAGTTCGGTTTCATATAGTTCAAGCTTTTCAAAAACACCATCCACCCATTCAGGATCATCCTATAACTTAGAATTGTTAAACTTTCTAACCGCAGGATGACCCGTTGTGATAGTATCTACACCATCCTTGTATCCAAAGTACAAATCAACAATTTCTAATGACTTATTTAAAGATTGAACTAACAGTTTGCAAGTCATCCCAGACCAGCCCCTTCCTTCTCACCTTCCCTATAAACTCATCCATCTCTTTCCTCGTTCTCAGAATAACAACCTCTTTACGTCCATTAATCTGCTCAAGTTTCTTTATAGTGTTCACTCGACCTTTTTTTCTATAATTCCAAACCCATTTCACAAAATCCCAATCTAATTTTTCTGGGCATTCTTGATTCATATCCGGTCTGGATTTCTTGTGATATATAATTCGTCGTTTGATAATTCGGTAGATGCATAGAAGTCTAGGCATATCTAAGAAAATTATTAAATCGGCTTTGTTAATTCGGATATCCATCGTTCTTGAATAGTTACCATCCATGATCCAATGCTCTTCATTGATAAATTGTTCGACAATCTTATTCCACTCTTCATTTGGTTTAGGAACCCAGTCGGCATTCCAGTAATAGGTATCCAAATGTACAACAGGGAGATCAAGTATGTAGTAGTTTGCGAGACAAGGTAGATTTGCCCGATCCAGCANNTATTCGGTTCATAGGTTCTCCTTTCGCAAAAAAAAACACTAACAGGACGTTAGTGCCTTCCAAGAGTTATTATTTTGAAATTTTTATAGCTTAAATCGATTTCAGAAAATCCTTAACAGCCTGCGTCTTCTTATCCCCGTTCTTCTCCAGCAGCATCAAAAATTCTTCAAGCTGGATCAGTAGTGGGCTGGCTTCAATCTGCTCGGGCCCCGCTTCTGACAATGTATTCTCGTATGCAATTGCCGCTTCTTCACTCATCACCTGCGTTATCTTATCAAAGAGCGGAGAGTTTTGGGTACCGTTAAACACATATTCTTTGGCTACGTTATGGGCTTCCTTAATAGCTATTGTACGGTTGGAAGACTTATAGGTTGACAAAAAATCTTCATATGCCATAGCCCGTTCTATGACCTTGTACCAATTGATCAGCAAAGTTCCGTTCACAGCAGAGGGTTGCTCAGACTCAGTAGCCATCAGCTCGATATAGGCTTGCAAATCTTTGGAGACGTAAGGTTTGAACACTTTGAAGCTTTTGTATTGAATGATTGGATAAAAGCGTCC
>DOJM01000086.1:16699-17158 GCA_003529225.1 Paenibacillus sp. | reverse complement strand
TGGATCGAGCCAGCACCATTGACATGCCTGGAGTATAAATATCTTTGATATCTTGTTGAATAGCAGGCGTATTCATTCGTTTGATTGCTGTAGGTAGATAAGCTTTCAGGGCATTTTCCAAATGTAAAACGGCTAAATTAGCCTCTGCTGGCGTCATCTCATCAATACGATTGACTAAGGTGGCTTGGGCCAGACTGAGAGATGAAGGTTTCTTCACTCTTTGCTCAAACAAACTAAAAGCAGCAGAAGACTTAACAACCGCTGCTTTTGACCGCTGTGGGAAGGCAAAGGAAATGGCAAGACCGATACTGGTCAAGAACAGGATTAAGCCGAGAGGGGCAGCAATGCTTTTCATAAAAATTGATCGTTCCATGGTACAGCTCCTTCCAGAGGTAGACTGAGACAATGATTCGATCTTAAAAATATCATTAAATGGAAAATAATTCAATGAGCATATCA
>DOJM01000086.1:11699-16658 GCA_003529225.1 Paenibacillus sp. | reverse complement strand
GAATTATCCAAGCATTGCGGCTTGTCGTTTATACTGATCCTCCAGTACTAAACAAGCCATAGCCTCTACGACAGGTACGATTCTCGGACAAATACACGGATCATGTCTGCCTTCGGTGCGTATTTCTTGCTCTTCCCCTTTGATGTTAGTCGTTTGCTGTGGCATAGAGATGGACGAAGTAGGCTTTACACTGATCCGAAATACGATTTCTTGTCCTGTGCTAATCCCCCCGATGATTCCTCCGGAATGATTAGTAAGAAAGCCATCACTATTCCTCGCATCATTATGCTCACTTCCCAGCATCGTTGCCGCTTCGAAGCCAGCTCCAAATTCTATCCCTTTAACAGCACCAATGGACAACATAGCTTTCGCCAGCTCTGCATCCAATTTATCAAAGACCGGCTCTCCAAGACCCGGAACCACGCCACGAATGCGGCATTCCACAATGCCACCACAGCTATCCCCAATCTCAGCTAACCCCTCAATTTTTTTTATCATTTTGTCAGCTGCAATTGGATCACAGGCGCGGACAGCATTTTGTTCAATCACACCCTCATCGAAGGATTCACACTTTATGCCTCCAATTTCTTGCGTGTATGCTACAACCTGTACACCTCTTCTCTCTAACAACTTACGAGCTATCGCACCTCCAGCCACTCTTGCCGCAGTTTCTCTACCTGAAGCACGTCCACTACCGCGATGATCCCGAATACCGTATTTCTCTAAATAAGTAAAATCGGCATGACCCGGCCGAAAAGCGTCCTGGATCTCGCTGTACGCTTCTGGTCTCATATCGTGGTTTTGAAGAACTACAAATAGCGGCGTACCTGTTGTTTTTCCCTCAAATACTCCTGATTGTATGTGGACAACATCATATTCTTTACGAGGGGTAGTCACTGAAGATTGGCCCGGTTTTCTCCGATCCATCTGTTTCTGTATATACGCTTCGTTAATCTCTACGCCAGGTGTTACACCATCCACTATGACCCCTACCGATACACCATGTGACTCACCGAAGGTTGTAATTTTGAACACTTCACCGAATGTATTTCCTGCCATTGTATATGCACTCCTTATTTAATATTGGACCTGTACGCCTAACACTGACAAACGGTCAAAATAATCTGGACAGGTCTTGGAGACACAACCAGGGTCGATAATCTGAATATTCTCAATCTTCAAGCCGATTAAAGAAAGCGCCATAGCCATCCGATGGTCGTCATGTGAATTTAGTAAAGCTGGGATTGGCTGACCCGGATATACCGTTAGACCATCCTCAAACTCTTCCACACGTATTTCGAGCTTACTTATTTCTTCGCATATCGCGCCTATCCGATCACATTCATGATGTCTGATATGTGCGGCATCCTTTAGAGTGATTGGACCATCTGCAAAAATAGCCATAGCAGCCATTTTTAGTGTTTGATCCGACCACTTCTTCATACTCACTGTGAATCCACCCTTCATCCGTGGGACACCTTGCACTTCAACAAAGTTCTCCCCACGAAGAACGGTACAGCCCATTACCTCCAGAACGTCTAAGAACTCGATATCAGGTTGACTTGTATTGCTAGCATTGATCCCTTCAATTCGTACACGTCCTGCCGTAAGCGCAGCTACCGCCCAAAAGTAACAGCATGTGGATACATCAGGCTCTAAAGTGATCATGTGACCTTGATACTTTCCTGTAGGAACTGTTATTGATTGACCGTCCTGAGATGCTTCAGGCGTTACACCAAAGGAGGCCATCATAGTAAGGGTCATCTCAACATAGTCTCTTTGCACAACTTCTCCATCAATATACACACTTACCGGTGCTTTGGCATACGGTGCGGCTAGCAGTAATCCACTTATAAATTGACTTGAAGTGGAGCCTGGCAGCGTTGCCTTTCCTCCTTCCAGACCTTTTGCCTCTAATGTAAAAGGTAAATAACGGTCGGCTTGTTTATACTCAAATTGTGCACCAAGGGCCGTTAATGCGTCGAGTAATGGAGCAAGTGGCCGCTCGCAGAGTCGTTTACTTCCATTCATTGTCCAAGTACCAGTACCTGCCGCGAGTGCAGCGGGTAAGAATCTGGCAACCGTACCTGCCGCTCCTACATATAGCTCCCCAGTCGGATTCGGCCAGTTGCCGCCACATCCATCCACAACAGCTGTCTCTTCTTCTATCACAACGGGAATCCCCAGTTTTTTTAATGATTCAATGCACCAGTAAGAGTCATCACTTCTTAATATTCCTTTTATTTCAGAACGTCCTTCAGCTAAAGCAGCAATCACCAAGGCCCGATTCGTCAGACTTTTGCTCCCTGATATGGTTATCGTCCCATTGATTACCGCTTTAGCTGGGCTAATCTTCACTATGTGTTTATCGCTATTCGTTGACCATGGAGAACGTGCTTCTAAGTCCGGTTGATTGGATTCCATTTCATCCACCCCTTTGAATTATTCCTCTAGCCTGATTATAATGAATGAAATGAAATAAATGAAATCGGATTTTTACTATAATGATATAGAGGTGATCTATACCACATGTTCAACTTGGAATGGTATCGTATTTTCTGGCAAACGGCACGTCATCGAAATTTAACAAAAGCTGCAGGGGAACTACATATTACACAGCCTTCTGTGAGTTATGCCATTAAACAAATGGAAGAAGCCTTAGGACTGAGGCTGTTTCACAGGCTGTCCAAAGGTGTAGAGCTTACAGAAGAAGGACGAGCACTATTTGAATATGTGGATCAATCCTTTTCCATGTTAGATTCTGCACAGAAGCATCTGGAGAGCTTGAAGCAGTTAAATGAGGGAGAAATACGAATCGGAGCCAGTGATTATCTGATCAAGCACCTTTTGTTGCCGCAGTTGAATACCTTTCATAGCACATACCCAGGTATACGAATTCGTCTCTCTCATGGGAAGACGCCAGACATCACTAAGCGTTTAAAAGATGGTGAGATCGACTGCGCCTTTGTCCATATGCCTCTTCACGATCCGCTGCTAAATATACAGACGCTGGTTGTGTTAGAGGATTGTTTTGTAGTTGGTGAAGCCTATCAAGAATTAGCGAGTCGTTCACTAACCATGAGAGAAGTATCAGAGCTGCCTTTAATCCTATTTTCTCAAGGGAGCAGCACTAGAGTATTTGTTGAGCAATGGTTTGCGGCTAAGGGATTATCGGTAACACCAGATATTGAATTGGGGAGTATAGAACTGCTGGCAGAGTTCGCCAGATTAGGGTATGGGGCAGCTTTTGTCAGCCGTTCTTTCGTGCAAGAGGATCTTCACAGTGGAAAGCTTTATGAGTTGAAGCTAGACGATCCGCTGTTACCTCGCAGTATAGGCTTTGCAGTACGAAGGGATCGAAAGCTGTCTGTTGCGGCTGAGCAATTTGTTCAGATGATTGGTGCACGGCTATCAGAGGGTTTATAATTCTTTGACTAAAAAAAGCAAAAACACCGGGAATCCCGATGTTTAATTCATTCCTAAAGCTTCTTTCATTTGTGGGATAGATAAACCGTTTGTTTTCATCTCTTTGATCCAAAGAATGCGTGCGACGGTTTCCTCTCTTTTATATCTGCGTGTTAAATTCTCCTCGGCCTGTTCAAAGGGAAGCATACCTTCTTCTGTGTAATGTTTGAGTGTNNGAAGCCAAAATATTCTCCATGGAACGTTGTCTAGACATTGATAACCAACTCCTTTACAGCGGGCGCTTCGGAACAAGACGCACACCTTGAATTGGCACTTTCATCATTACAAAATGCGGGATTGCATCGTATAACAAGTTATCAATTTTAAGGGTCGCAATTGATCCTCTCTCCATCACCTTAACTTCATGTCCATAGGACACTAATCTTGTAATAACTGCGTCTAGTCTTTGATTAGAATTATCAAACCAAGACTCTGTTTCTATAAAGACAGCTCGTGATCGCTCTAGGGCAGGGAAGATAAGATTGATACTACTACCGATAAAAGTCTTCGCAAACTTTGTCTTCAATTCTAAGAAGCGTTTGATGCCCAGCTCAATTCCATGGCGAATTTGTATTGGGAACAACACCTTCGCCCATAAATTACTTTGGTATAGATCATGTAGCTTGATATTTACCTTTTCTATTTCATTTAGCGAGAAGAAATCATGCATGCATCCACATTCACGAAGTAGCCACAGCATACAAATGACCTCATCCGTTACTGAACCCTCTTCCAAAATCTCTGCGCGAATGTTCTCTGTAATGCTTGAGTACGCCTCCATATTACTGCGATAAGCTCTAACTTCAACTTCGGCAGTATCAAAATACATATCGCTCCCTAACAGACTTGGGATATCTTCAAGCAAATCCATTGCTTTAAGATAATCTGAAATCGCAGTCTCGAACTTTTTTAATTGTTTGTTAGACAGCATGGAGGCCTTTTTTACCCACCAATTAAGATCATCCTTCACTTCAGCATGTTTATGAAGCAAGGGCTGTAGAACCGTTTCTCTATAAAGTGTTGAATGAGCTTGATCAAATCCTGCCTTGGACAAAGTTAACTTGTTCTCTGATTGCGTAAAACATCCCTCTAAGTAAAGCTCCAATATAACCGCTGCTGCCATACAGCGTAAAGACACTTTCTTGACAGTAGTCATATGAAGACTTCTCTGTGCATTAAGCGCGATCACTGAAAAACTTGGTGCGAATTTTAAATCCATCATAACCATCCACCCCTATCCATAAATTCGGATTTACTGGATGATATTTATTCCATATGGTGAGCGTTTTGATTTACTTACTACTTACTACTTATCACTTACAATACTCTACATTTACATTATTTTCAAGTGTACTTGAATAAATTAAATAAAACCCCAACTTGTAATCGGAGACTACAAAGAGAACGTACAATCATATCCTTTCGGCAAAAAAAGCCAGATCGTTAAGCAATTACGTACATCGCTCACCAATCTGGCATTAAAAACAAAAAATG
>DOJM01000086.1:0-11669 GCA_003529225.1 Paenibacillus sp. | reverse complement strand
TTTGAATATGCTTGCTAAATTAGGTGTTGGAAATGCTCATCCTGGAGGGTTTACTGCAACTTTAAAGCAATTTGAACAATATCCTCTACCAACTGCCTCCCGAATCCTTGAAGTTGGTTGCGGCACTGGCAGAACATCTTGTTATTTAGCTGCGCAAGGTCATGATGTAACAGGTATAGATATTCAACCAGATATGATCTCAAAAGCAAAAATACGGGCTGAAAAAGAGAATTGTTCCATTCAATTCTTAGTCGGAGATGCAAGTTCGCTTCCTTTTCCTAACGAGTCATTTGATGTGATTCTTGTTGAGTCTGTATCCATTTTCACTGATACAGAAAAGGCATTGTCGGAATATTATAGGGTTTTGCGGACTGGAGGCAAGCTTTTTGACAGAGAAATGATTCAATATAAACCTATGTCTACAGAAATCAATCAAGTGATCACTACATTTTATCATGTTGAGAATCTATGGGACTTTAATGATTGGTCAGCATTAGTTAACACTATGGGATTTTATCATTCACAGATAGATGGTCCCTTCTTGTTTCCTAAATCAAGTGAGGATCTTACAGAGCATCCAGACCATTATCAACAAATGGATGCTGATTCCTTTCTTGACCATACTATTTGGGAATTGATCAGTAAGTACAACAGTATAATGGAACGTTATCATGAATACATCGGATTTATTCTCGTTATTGGAACGAAATAAAGGATCAGCTTGCCCGTCAACATTTGCGAAGAAAGAACAATAACCTTGCAACAGTGGCTATTGTTCTTTCTGATGGCCTGCTATTATACAAAGAAACAAGTAGATAACACAATTACTAATAAGATATAAAGAACCAAAATTTCTCCAGTAGATGTAAATCTGCCTCCAACTCCACAGCTCATTGCTTATCCCCTCCTTTTACTTCTTAAAATATAATATGCGCTGCTATTCTAAATGAATGGATTATAACCTAATTAACATGAGCTGACCGATTTTAATATCCCGCATCGAAAAAATTGAAAAGATTCTTAGTGAGGTAGAACAAACGGCGAAATTGCAACAGTCACCCCAGTAAAGGCCCATCCGATAAGATATGATAGACCTTTGTTATATCCTCCATTAATTTCTGTTATGCGGTAAAAACAACTTATTTTGGTATTGAGCAAAAAAAATAGCACAAAATATCATGCACTGCTTCCCTTTCCACCTTAAACTGTAGAAAAAAGGAGGGAACAGGATGTTAACGATTTCCGTTCATACACTGGATTTGAAAGGAACAAGCTATGAAATTGGGTATAAGCTAGGCAATATTATTTCAGAAAATACAGCACACAAGATTGCTTACACTCGTAAACTCGAAGGCTTTGGTCTAACAGAATATAAAAACGCTGTCAAACTATTCGATGAGTGGTGCCCAGGCATTTCAGAAGAAATTGTTGGCTTTGCCGATGCATTAAAGGTTAATACCGAGCAAATCGCTTACTACGCCATGACGTATCTGCTGCCGCGATGCAGTCAGATTGCCTTGCTGCCAAATATGACAGCACAGAACAAGCCATTGTTAGCTCGCAACTATGAATTCAATCATCAGATCGAGGATTTTGTGTTAGTCAGAACCTCAGTAACAGGTAAATATACGCACATGGGCACAAGTACAATGAGCTTTGGGAGAGACGACGGTTTTAATGAGCATGGACTTGCTGTTACAATGAGTGCTTGCGGCTTTCCTGTCGGGGCTGTGCCCTTTTTGCGTGCACCTAAAGTAAAAGGATTACATTTCTGGGCGGCCATTCGGGCGTTACTGGAAAATTGTAAAAATGTCGAAGAATCACTTTATTATTTGAAAGAGATGCCTATCGCCTGTAATGTCAATTTGATGCTGCTAGATAAAAAAGGGAATGCCGCCTTGTTTGAAACGATGAACGGCATGCAAGCAACAAAGCAAATTAGTCCAGCTTCGCAAGAGCAGTTCCTCTGGGCTACCAATCATCCAGTTCTTCCACCATTAGTTCGTTATGAGCCCCAGGCTGCCATTCATTCTTTGCGGCGAGGGGAGTGGATCGCTTCCCAACTGAAAGGAGCAACAGCTATGACGAATGAACATCTAAAAGAGATGCTGTTGTCCAAATACCCGAATGGGCTGTGCAGTCATTATTATGAGGATTACTTCGGTACAACCAAAAGCATGGTGTTCTCCCCCGCAGACGGTATAATAGAGCTATGTTGGGGCGGCAGAGCGGAAAATGGCTGGCAGACTTATGATTTAAAACCNNAGCTATGTTCGATTATCAATCTTTGAACAGTTGACCGATGGAGGGATTCAAAATGGACTATCGACTGGCGTTAGAGCAAGCGATAATCTATATTGAAGACATGCTTGGCGAAGCGATTAAAGTAGAGGATGTTGCTCGGGCAGCAGGGTATTCCTACTATCATTTGAACCACCAATTCACCGCTATATTAGGGGAAAGCATCGGAAGCTATATTAAGAAACGTCGACTGGCCAATGCTGCAAAAGCTTTGCTTTACACAAACAAAAGAATTATAGATGTTGCGCTAGACAACGGCTTTGAGTCCGCTGAGTCTTTTAGTCGCGCGTTTAAATTCATATATAAGGTCAGCCCGCAGGAATACCGTATCAATCGACTGGACACCTTCATTGCTTCCAAGACTAAACTGCACGCTAATTTATTTGAGCATCTAACTTGCAATGTTACCGTACATCCTACCACTGTAAAACTCCCAGAGACGAAGGTCGCCGGAATACGTGGAGAAACAACGCTCAAGGATAACAAACTAGCCGAACTGTGGCAGAAATTCAACAAAATTTCTACTCGAATTCCCCATCGTTCACTTAATGGACGAGGATTTGGCATCTGCGAGGCCTGTCATGAAAACAGCCTGTACTCCATGAGTGATGAGGTGCTATTTACGGAGGTCGCTGGCATCGAAGTGGATTCTTTTGAAGGACTTCCTGCAAAATTTGTACAAAAGGTAATTCCAGAGGGGCGTTACGCCGTATTCACTCACACTGGTACACTGCGCACGCTTCCCCAAACGTTCCATTATATTTGGGGAACGTGGTTCCTTAACACGAAAGAGGAAATGGACGAGCGTGAGGATTTTGAGCTATACGATCAACGATATTTAGGATATGATCATCCTGATTCCAAAGTAGACCTGTACATTCCGATCAAATAAAAAATCATGACTCCCTAGAAAAGTATTGGGTGATAGCGCGGCTTAGAGCGAATTGCAAAAGCCCAAGCGTTGAACACGCCTGGGCTTCTATTTATAGGTAAATGTGGTCTTCAGACATTATTCGTGAATCAACAACACACAGCACTCCACATGTGTGGAGTACTCAATATTGACAAAAAGACGGGGGGTGAATTATGCCCCGGTGACAACGGATCAATAAAATTTTAGTGGATACTTGCATGGTTACAGTTAATTTAATACTACCAATGCTATCCACAACTCTTCTATTTGGTTTACCCCTATGCGTAACACGCATCTCCATAACGGTTCTAACGGCGATTTTTTTCAAATCCCCTTTTCATTTCAATAAATGCCTCAGCTTATCTGGGTTCCTAACAAAGTATAAGTTGCGAATCGAATTTCTCTCGACATGCATTAACGCAACAGTTACGATGCCATCTCCTGAACGGACAACGAGTCCTGTTTGGCCATTTATATCCCTCATTTCTACATGCACGCCTCCTTCGTAATGAGGAGCCTTACGAATTAAGCCGAGAAGGAAACGGGCGACGAGATCGCGCGATTCAATAGGATGGACGGCGGCGAAGGCTTTACCCCCTCCATCTGAGACCAACACGACATCTTTGGCGAGCATGGATACAACCCTATCCACGTTACCCTGTTCGAGAGCCGCTAGGAGTCGACGGACCCACTCTTCGCTTACAGCTTCGGGATTGACTGGTTCATCGGGGGTAATCCCCATTTTTCCTCTCGCACGGCTGAGCAGCTTGCGGCAATTCGCTTCACTTTTGCCAACGAGCTCAGCAATATTAGCATATTCAAAGCCGAGCGCCTCACGAAGCACGAACACTGCCCGTTCCGTAAGGGACAGCCTTTCAAGCAATACGAGCATAGCATAAGACAGCCGCTCGCCTTGAACAACCGATTCAAACGATTCATCATTCGGAGTAAGAAGGGGCTCAGGAAGCCATTGCCCGAAATACTGTTCCCGCCGCTTACGCGCCGAATTGAATAAATCCCGACAGCGATTAGTTACCATTTTGCACAAATATGCTTTAGGTTCAACCAATCGATCAAGCTTTACATCATACAACTTCAGGAATACGTCCTGCACAGCGTCCTCCGCATCGGAGACCGATCCAGTCAGTTGGTAGGCAAGCGTAAATAGCAGCCCTTTATAATGCTCATATAACTCTTGCATCTTAAAATTCCACCCTTTTCCACTAACCCTCTGTTTACATTATTTTAACCNNGTGAATTTCCTTATTTGCCAACCCAGCTTTCCTGTAAAAATAATATCTAACCCCCATTGATGTGTCCATACCATTCCCTGCTCCGGACCTAAGGCAAAACAAAAAAAGTCAATAAATTCCTTATGTGTGGGTGCCGGACGCCCTGCAATATCCGCCGATATAATCTTTCCAAGCCTTGCTGCTTGGGCGGTCGCTTCCTTACACGTCTTCCCGTCCACCCGTCCGCTAGCAGGGTCTACGATTCGCGCGCAGTCGCCGATACTGTATACACCCTGGGCCCCTTGAACCCGATAACTTGCATCTACGATCACGTATCCTTCCGGAGTGATCGGCAACCCGATGTTTTGCAGCATTGGGTTGGGTAACAGCCCCAGCGTCCAGACACATAGGCCAGCGGACATCGTCTCGCCGTTAGATAAGGTTAGCACTCCCTCTTTCTCGTGTAATACCCTACTTCCATGTAAGGTAGTTACTCCGCAAGCGTCAAGTGAACGTTCCAGTTTAAGCCCTACTTTTGCCGGGCCTTCTGGGAAAAGTCTCTTATTCGCGTTAAATAAATTTATCCTTACAGCATTCGGGTCAAGTCCCAATGATACCGCATCATCACGAAAAAAATAAGCTAGTTCGGCAGATGTCTCGATGCCGCTTATGCCCGCTCCAACAACGGCAATGGTCATTAATCTCTGACGTTCTTTCGAGCTTTTTTCCTTTACAGCTTTCTTTATATTCGCGCGCCATGCCTCTCGGATCTTCCACGCAGCGTCTAAACTCGCTAATGCCATACCTCCTTGATCAGGGTCGGGTTGCCGCACGACGCTGCCCACCGCCAAAACGAGGAAGTCATATTTTATCGAAGTCTTATTTCCTACAGCATCCTGACAAAGTAGCCTTCTTTCCCCTGATTCGATTTTCGTTACAGTAGCCTGAACGAATTCAACCCCCTCGGGAAATAACCTAGTCAGAGGGATAGTAATCTCTTCATCTCCGACCGCGGGCTTAAAAAGCAATACTTTGCGAAAGTGATAAGGGTTCTTATCGATTAAAATAAGTCGGAGTGTTCGTTTACTTGCTTGCCCCTTAAATATTTTCCGAATCGCTTTAACTGCATTAATACCTGCATATCCTCCGCCAATAACGATGCATGTCAATTCTTTCATTGCAACCACTCCTTATTCCGTTTGCATATAAAACGAGATAAGGAGTCGTTTTGTGACAACAACGATATTTCGATGACGTCCCCCTAAAACCCATTCCCATCAATTCCCCATTGATTTCACAATGAACTTACGCACAAAATCCAAAGGTTTAATGGTATTATCAAGCGTGCTTGTAAAGACTACTACAGTCTGTAAACTCGGAATAACGATTATAAATTGCCCGTTTCGTCCCATCGCAAAAAACATTCTGTTATTCAAAGTAAAATCATCATGATTAGGATCTATTTTAGCAACCCACCAATGAAAAGCGTAGTGACCAATATAATCATAGGTTAATAGATAGGGCTCTGTTGACCTTCTGATCCATTCTGCAGATATAATTTGCTTTCCTTTCCAAGTACCTTCCTGCAAAAACAACTGACCAAATTTAGCCATATCATTGGGAAGTAATCGAAGACCATCGGACCCGTAGCTAATGCCATTTGCATCCTCAAACCAATGGTAATCCTTATCAATCCCTAACGGTTCAAACAAATATTTATCAGCAAAAACAGAGGTCTTCATACCTGTGGCTTTCATTAAAATGGCCGACAGTACATGAGAACAACCTGAGTTGTAATTCATCCGTGTCCCCGGCTCATCAATTAATGGCCGATCGAATACAAACTTAACTACATCGCGAGTACACATAGGGGGCATATTGTTCCATTCTCCAAACTCCGGCCAGTCTAAACCAACACTCATCGTCAGCAAATGCTCAATGGATATAGCTTTCTTACGAGAATCTTCTAAGTTGTTCATGATATCTGGAAAGTAATGCTCCATAGTCATATCAACAGAAGGGATAAATCCTTCTTCTATTGCAATCCCAATCAAAATGGATACTATACTTTTGGTACATGAATTAATCCGTTGAAGGTTATCTCTTATTTTATTGCTTTTATAATATTGAAAGATTAATCTTCCTTCCTTTAGTATCAGGCAGCTCTTAACTTTCGATTTCCTCACTGCATACTCAAGGTTATCAATCTTCGCTTGATCTACATTATGCTTATCCGGTTTGGAATTGGGCCATGTATTTTTATTCTGCATCCACTATGTATCCCTTCAAAATATAATTAAANNGGTAAAAAATAATCTTCAAGCCCTTTCGTATCATGGTTATCGTACCATAAAATGGAATTGTATCTGGTTTACAAATTGATTAAAACAAAAAAATCCCATCACCACAGGTACGTATGAAGAGCTATTCAGCTTAAATCAATGGATAGCAAAAAGACTTGCACGAGGTATCGATACCTTCAAGCAAGTCTTTTGATCTAAAATTATAAAGATACTAATCCCTTAAACAAAAACATACTCCCCGTCACCAATCTGAATCGTCTTCCCCTTCAGAACTAACGAATCCGTCTCAAAAACCACCTGTTTGAACTGGTTATCATTCCCTTGCACGAAAGCAAACGACTTATCGTCAATCTTAAGGCTGAAGCTATCGTCCTCTGACTCTATTACAGGCAGTCCGAATAACAATCCCCAATGATTAGCGGTAGCTGCAGGATCGGAGACTTGGAATACAGCACGCACGATTTCGACTTGTCCCGCAGGATGAGGCTTAATAACTCCGGATGACGTTAATCTTTCCAGCCTCTCATCATCAGTTCCGCTCCATTGAATGATGAATGGATAGACCAGTCCTTGAAAGTCGCCCCCGATAGTTATCATTCGCCACTCGATTAATCTGCCCTCGTTATCTAGACGCTTCCCATCGATGATTGGAGATAGTGATAAACCTGCTGAACGCAGAGAAGCCGCTATTTCTTCAATATCATCTGTCCGGATGACTACTCTACTTAAGACTTCATGCTCCGGCAGAAGTTTTACCGCGTCTTTCACCACTAGATTATGTTCAGTTGCCTTTGCGAGCTCAAGATTCTCAATGCCCAGAAATTCCAGATAGGTTAGTCCGAAATAACTTAATGCGTTATAGGTTCCCCAATCTTTATGAGAACCCCCCTTAAAAGCAAGCAAATCATGAGCTCCAAAAATTCCAACCGGTTTGGACAGATCATTGACGTAGTGTACTAAATGATCCCATTTCACTGTTGCCATGATTACTTCACTCCCAGCTCAGTAGTACGCTTCACAGCTGCCAGAACACTTCTTTGCAGACCTGCTGCGAAATCACTATTATTTAATTCGTACAAGCCATGCATCCCAACTCCGCCAGGTGAATTATTAATATCAAGTAGTTGTCTTGGATGCAGCCCTGTCTGCTGCAGCATAGCTACCGATCCCATCATATTCTCCAGTGCAACACTCCAGGCTTGCTCACGTGGCAATCCGGCAAGCACACCTGCATCTACAAAAGACTCAATGAAATAATAAATATAGTTGGGGCCTGCCACACCAAATCCAGTGAAAATATCCATGAATGCCTCATCCAGATATTGCACCTTACCAAATCCGAGTAAGAAATGCTCCACTTGATCACGGCTAGCGTAAGCATTTAACGCTACACCGCTATATCCGTATCCTGTATCCGTCAAAGTATTTGGAATGACACGGATAATGGACCGCTCAGCTCCAAAATAACCAGCTAATTGGACATTCGTCACACCTGCCACAATCGATACGATGACTGCGGTAGGTGAAGCGAATTGTTGTACGATTTGTCCAAGTGTAGTTAAATCATCCTGCGGGCGCACCGCAACCACAATCAGATCTGCAGTAGATAGGCTTTGCTCCTGCGAACTCTTCGTATCTATTCCGTATTTGGTATTCAAAAACTGAAGACGAGCTTCATTAATGTCAGATACACTAATTTGATCTACGGACAAGGTCTTGTTGGATATACATGCGCGAATGATCGCTTCCGCCATCTGTCCTCCACCAATAAAATGAATCTTTTCTTGCGTCACTTGCGTTCACTTCCTTACTTAATTGTTGTCCCATGCTTCAGGCAGAATGAAACCATCGTATTTCTCTATTCCACGAATATATTCTTCGAACGCTTTAGATTCATAAGCGGCTTTCAAGTCTTTCGCCCACTGTGTATTTTCATCCTTTTTATTAACCGATACGATAATTCTGTGTTCCATAGGCGTATTTTCGATTTTCAAGGCATCCGTAATCTTTCTGTCTGAATTAGCAATATAATTCCCGTTTACAACGCCGTAATCAACATCTTGCAGTGAAACTAGGATTTGAGCAGGGTCCAATATTTTAATATCAATGTTATATTTATCCGGTTCCATGCTGTTGATGTTAAAATCAGCTACGCCTGCGCCATCTTTAATTTTGATCCAACCCAATTCTTCCAGGATACGCAGTGCACGCTCTTGGTTCACCGGATCATTCGGAACAGCTACGGTTGTACCATCTCTAACATCGTCAAGTGTAGTATGATTTACGGAATAAAGACCTTGTGGTGCACCAGGCGCATAAGCAATTCCTACCATGTCTGCTTTGATTTCTTTGTTGATTGCCTCCATATATGCTGTGCTTTGGAAGATACTTGCGTCAATGGAGCCTTCCTTCATCGCGGGATTGACCTGCATGTTTTGCGAAAAGGACTTAATTTCAACGCTATACCCTTGTTTCTCTAGGATCGGTAGAATGGATTGGCGGAATTGCTCCTCATAAGTACCCACACCAAATCCAATGGTAAGCTTCTTCTTATCTCCAGAATTATCGGATTGACTATTCCCGCAAGCCGTCAACACCGCTAGAACCCCTATCATCAACACTACTATCAACTTTTTCATAACTTCATCTCCTATTCAAATACAGATTGTTTTAGTTGTGCTAACGCCTCATCCGTCACATTAAGTGGGATAGCGCAATTTGGAGAAAGAATAAACGACTGGTCTTTCATTAATGTCAGTGCTTCTTTAGCCTGCTGCTTGATTTGTGCAATATCGTTTACAGCGAAAAACCCATGATCGACGCCACCTACTTTAGTAGCTTTGAGATTTGCCTCTAAACCTGGGTTCCCCTCGGCTACAGTATCCCAACTGATCCCATCAATTCGATAATCGTTGAATTTCTCAGGCTGGGCATAGGCCCCACAAGTATGAAGAATGTTTTTGCCGTAACTTGCAGCTTCTAAGACAATAGAGTCATAAGGTCTGGAGAACTCGTCAAACATGGATTCATCAAATAATCCTGGGTGAGCGGTGCCTGTCACAGCGTAGAACAAACCGTCAGAACCCACTTGCTGCAACTCTTGTACATAACCAGCTAAGGTTAATGAAATCGTATGTAATGCATGGTGCGCTGCCGCTCGATGTTCCTTAAACAATGACTCCAAAGTTACCGGGTGCTCAATGCCAAACACTGTTTTTGTAACATAAGCAGAACGACCTACAATAAATAATAATACCGNNGTCCTTGGCGAATTTTTCTAACCGCCTCTAAGTGTTCTGCCAAGGATGATGTTTGTACTGCCTTTTTAACTTCGAGATCCCAAAGATTAGCCGCTGATGGTATTGCAGTCGTTTGCTGCCTAGGAAATACGGTCTGATAGTCCGTAAAGTCATATTGATTTCCCCAAGCTTCCGCCAAATAAGTCGCTCTAGGATTGATCTTGACCCAGTCCCAATCATATTGTTTCGTAAAAGAAATCGTAGTTTGTGCTAAATCATCTGCAGTTTGTTCTTTGTCGATAAAGTGGCGCCACCCACTTACAATTGGACGATCTGCCCGTTCTCCAGATAACAATGCTTTAAATCGATCTTGCTTGCTCCATTCACTCATCTGCCAAACTCCCTCCCGGAATATCTAATGACTAATAACGGCGAATTTTTCTTGCTAGCGTGTTGCCTAAAGATTGAATGCCTTGCACTAAAAGAATGAGAATAACCACAGTGGCTACGACAACAACCGTATCAAAACGTTGGTATCCATATACAATCGCCAAGTCTCCGACCCCGCCGCCCCCTACCGTTCCAGCCATTGCAGTTGCACCGATCAACCCGATCGTCGCCGTTGTTAAAGAAAGAATTAATGATCCAACCGCCTCTGGCAACAAAAAATACCAGATCACTTGAAATGGCGTAGCCCCCATCGCTTCAGCAGCTTCAAGAATTCCCGGGTTCACTTCAAGCAAGGAGTTCTCTACCAAACGTCCAATATAAGGTGCAATATAGATAATTAAGGGTACGATCGCTGCGCTTGTTCCAATCGAAGTATGAACAATCAAACGTGTAAAAGGTACGATTGCCACGAGTAAAATAATAAAAGGCAGGGAGCGNNGTGATGACAAGCAATATCCCGAAGGGTATCCCTATCAAAGAGCCAACAAACAAGGAGACGCCAACCATCTGAATCGTTTCAACAATCGCCTGCAGAAATTGATCACCTGTTAATGTGGTTGAAAACATTAGATTCTACCTCCTCTACACCGACTCCATGACGTTTTAAGAAAGATAACGCATTGTTTATCTCAGCTGTATCTCCACTGCATTGAATAATTACTGTACCCAGTGTCGTTTCCTGAATCTCCGTCGTGTTCGCAAATAAAATATTGACCTTCATATCGAAGGATCGAATCATCTCGAACAGGATAGGCTCAGAGGCGCTTTCTCCAACAAAATTAAGTTTATAAAGGACACTTCCCGGTACTGTTTTGATGGATTTTTGGACGCTTGGCGTAATGCTGTTTTGAATAACCGTCTTCACAAAATTCTGTGTGGTCTTATGCTTGGGGCTGCCGAATACATCTAGAACGCTTCCTTGCTCAATAATGCGGCCCTCTTCCATGACCGCCACCTTGTTGCAAATCTCTTGAATGACAGACATTTCATGTGTAATGATCATCACTGTAATGTTATACTCTGCATTGATTTTTTTTAATAGCTGTAAGATAGAATGTGTCGTCTGTGGATCTAAGGCAGAAGTCGCTTCATCACATAATAGGATGGATGGATTCGAGGCAAGCGCTCTGGCAATCCCGACCCGCTGCTTCTGTCCACCAGACAATTCACTAGGGTAACTCCTTGCTTTGTCACTTAATCCAACAAACTCTAGCAACTCTTGTACACGCTG
>DOJM01000329.1:3607-7345 GCA_003529225.1 Paenibacillus sp. | reverse complement strand
TCTTTCAAGAGGAGCGTGTTTCCTGCTTTAGGAGGTGCTACAATCAAACCCCGCTGCCCCAAACCTACAGGAGCGAGCAAATCCATTATTCGGGTAGACAAATGAGTAGGGGATGTTTCAAGCGGTAGCTTGTCTTGCGGATAAAGTGGTGTTAATGCTGGAAAATGTAGTCGCTCCGCTGCGCTAGCAGGGTTCTCGCCATTAACGGCATTGACTTGAAGCAGACCAAAATATCGTTCATTTTCTTTCGGCGTCCGGCATTTCCCAGATACAAGATCTCCGCTTCTGAGATCAAACTTCCGAATTTGTGAGGCTGAGNNTCTTCAGCGCTAGGCAAATAGTTAATCGGCCTTAGAAATCCATAGCCCTCGGGTAGAATTTCCAGTACGCCTTCCATAAACATAAGACCGCTTTGCTCTGCCTGTGCCCGAAGGATCGCAAAGATCAGTTCCCGTTTCTTCAGCTGTCCGTAATACGGGATCTGGTATTTCTTGGCCAGCTTATACAACTCGGTCAGCTTCATTTCTTCCAAATCGGAAATTTGAAGATCCATGTAATAACCACCTATTCAATTTTTAAATGAGTTCGCCCTAGTCTATCTACTAGGCAAAATGATGAGTCTATTAAAATACCCATTAGGATATTAATACCCAATTTGGAAGGATATATGCGGTAAATAAGCAAATAAACCTCCTTCCAAACGGGATATCCTAATTTTATTCGTTCTCACGCCAAACATGAGCACCAAGTTGTCGAAGGTTGCTCACTAAATTATCATAACCACGGTCAATATATTCTACGCCGGTCACCTCGGTGATCCCATCCCCTACCGTCAATCCAGCAATGACAAGAGCAGCGCCTGCCCGTAAATCGGTCGCTTTCACCTTTGCAGCGTTAAGCTTACCGCCCTCAATAATTGCAGAACGACCTTCAACGCGTATTTTCGCGCCCATTCGTACCAATTCTGGCACATGTTTAAAACGGTTGCTGTAGACGAAATCGCTAAGCACACTAACGCCTTCCGCCTGCGTTAACATACTTGTCATAGGAGATTGCAAATCTGTAGGAAAGCCAGGATAGGTCAACGCTTTGACATCTGCGTGCTCATATTTAGCTCTACCTATAACGCGAATACTTTCGTCAAGCTCTTCAATATCAACGCCCATCTCTAAAAGCTTGGCCGTTAAAGCTTCCAAGTGCTTGGGAATAACGTTATCTATCAACACATTACCACGCGTAGCCGCAGCGGCAATCATATAAGTTCCTGCTTGAATCCGATCGGGAATAATGGAGTGACGGCAACCGTGCATCTCCGATACCCCTTCGATTCTGATGGTTTCTGTACCAGCGCCTTTAATAACAGCGCCCATAGAGTTCAATAGGGTTGCTACATCTATAATCTCAGGCTCTTTAGCCGCATTTTCAATAATTGTGGAGCCTTTGGCACGTGAAGCCGCCAGCATGATGTTAATAGTGGCACCNNCGTCTAAATAAATCTTCGCACCGCGTAGCTCTTTTGCATATAAGTGGATAGAACCATGTTCATTGGTAACTGTTGCTCCCAGTGCCTCGAATCCTTTGATATGCTGATCGATTGGACGAGGTTCGAAGTTACAACCACCGGGCAGACCTATTGTCGCCTCTTTGAATCTTCCAAGTAGAGCTCCCATCATATAATACGAAGCTCGAAGTTTCTTAACCGGACCATTAGGCATAGGTATAGATACAATACGCGAAGGATCAATTTTCATCTGGTTGCCTGACCAAGATACACTTGCGCCAAGCTCTTGCAAGATTTCGGAGTAAACGGCTACATCACTAAGGGACGGTAAATTATCAAGAACAACTTCAGATTCGGCCAAAATCGCCGCAGGAATAAGTGCAATAGCACTATTCTTTGCTCCACTGATGGTTACAACGCCCTCTAGCGGACGTCCACCGCCAATCATTAATTTTTCCATAGATTTATCAATTTCCCCCTACGTGTATTGCAGCTGTGTGGGCAATACGTGCTGTGGACTTTTAGTGATGAAAATGGAAAGACACCGGCTAAGCGGTGTGCTTTCCTCATCAAACTATTCAACTGGGCAGAGCTACACCCTGCCCTTTACAAATTGCTTGTCCACCTGTGGCGGAAGCTAACAATGATTAGGCTTTGTTATTGGATCCAAATTCGCGGATTTTACCGATAACGGTTTCTTTGATCGCATCGCGACCTGGTGCGATGAATGTACGTGGATCGTAAGCATCAGGTTTAGCAGCTAGAACTTCGCGAACAACTTTTGCGNNCGATGTCATGTTCAGGAATACCTGTACCGCCATGAAGAACCATTGGGATGTTAGTAGCGTCGCGGATTTCTTCCATTTCTTTAAATCCGAGGTTAGGCTCGCCATGGTAAGGTCCATGAACGGAACCTAGTGCAGGAGCCAAAGTGTCGATACCTGTTTCTTTAACAATACGTACGCACTCATCAAGCTTAGCATACATGATGCCGCCGATAACGTCGTCTTCTTGTCCACCAACAGTACCTACTTCTGCTTCTACAGAAACACCTTTAGCGTGAGCATATTCAACGACTTTTTTAGTCATATCAATGTTCTCATCGATTGGGTGGTGGGAACCGTCGATCATTACGGATGTAAATCCAGCATCAATTGCTGCTTTACATTTATCAAAGCTAGATCCATGGTCAAGGTGGATCGCTACAGGAACTGTGATATTCATATCGATAATTAGACCTTCTACCATCTTAACAACAGTAGTGAAGCCGCCCATGTGACGTGCTGCGCCTTCGGATACACCAAGGATTACTGGTGATTTCTCTTGTTCAGCGGCACCAAGAATAGCTTGTGTCCACTCCAAGTTGTTAATGTTGTACTGACCTACTGCGTATTTTCCTTCAAGTGCTTTCTTCAACATGTCTGTCATAGATACTAATGGCATGGTTTCATCCTCCTAAGAATGTTGGTTGGCTATGTTTTTAAACCGACATCACATACAGGCTTATTATAACACAACCTGAGTCAAATACTAAATAGGATAAACAAAAAAATGTCCCGGTGGGACGATTTTTATCCAGCCTGTATGGCAATTAGACTCAACCTGTTTATAATCACCATAACCAAATAGGATCGATACAGAAAATATCACTTTAACTGCATTGATCNNCGCATTTCATCGATGTCAAATGGCTTTGTGAAATGCATCAATGCGCCCAGCTTGGTTGCTTCCTTAATCATATCCAGCTCTCCATAAGCGGTCATCATAATGACTTTAATGGACGGATTTAGCTCTTTCAGATGCTTCAAAATCTCGAGTCCATCCATTCCCGGTATTTTCATATCGAGCAAAACCAAGTCAGGAGACTCACTGCGAACAATGTCTAAGGCCAATTTTCCGTTAGCTGCTTGAAATGTCGTATATCCTTCGCTATTGAACACTTCCATAAGAAGAATCCGAATCCCATTCTGATCATCGACAATTAACACTTTCTTTTTTTCCATATAATACCCTCCCAGAGATTAAGCCAGATTGACTATACCGCGCTCTCCACAGCTAACGGCCCCTTCAGAAACTAACCCATACGAAACCTATTATTCGTGCTCCACTGCTCAAATCCTGCTAATTGGATAAAATGGGTAAATAAAGAGTCTGAATTACTGTGATGTCATTTAAGAAGCTCTTCAAAATGGACAAACAGGCACAAACGCCTTCGACGTCCTTATAAGGACGGTAGG
>DOJM01000329.1:0-3563 GCA_003529225.1 Paenibacillus sp. | reverse complement strand
GGAGAAGCTTTGACGAAATCACGGAACAACGGTTGTGGACGGTTCGGACGTGAAGTGAATTCCGGATGAAATTGAACCGACAAGAACCAAGGATGTCCTGGAAGCTCTACGATCTCAACTAAACGGCCATCTGGAGAGGTTCCGGAAATAACCAGACCTGCTTTTTCAATCTCATCACGGTACGTATTGTTGAACTCATACCGATGACGGTGACGCTCGTACACCAGTTCATCATCGTAGCAAGACATTGCCAAGGAACCCTCAGCAATCTTACAAGGATACAAACCAAGACGCATAGTACCGCCCATATCTTCAATATCCTTCTGCTCAGGAAGCAGATCGATCAGAGGATATGGTGTGTTCGGATCGATTTCGGAGCTATTCGCACCTTGTAGACCTAGAATAGAGCGGCCATATTCGATTACGGAAACTTGCATACCTAGGCAAATTCCGAAGAAAGGTATCAATTTCTCACGGGCATAACGAATCGCAGAGATTTTACCTTCAATTCCCCGATCACCGAAACCACCAGGAACTAGAATACCGCCAACACCGCGCAGCATTTCGTCCACATTTTCATCTGTGATTTCCTCTGCATTGACCCAGCGAATTTTCACTTCTGCATTGGAAGCAAAACCTGCGTGTGAAAGTGACTCAACAACGCTCAAATAAGCGTCGTGCAGGGCTACATACTTACCAACAATCGCAATTTCCACTGTTTTCTCTAGCTTCTGAATCCGCTCAAGCATACTTTCCCATTCACGCATATCTGGCGCAGGTGTTGTAAGCTTCAAATGATTAACAACAATCTCGTCCAATCCTTCATCACGAAGATTCAATGGAACTTCATACAACGTTGAAGCATCGCGGCATTCCACAACAGCATTAGCATCAATATCGCAAAAGAGTGCGATCTTCGCTTTCATATCTGCGGAAAGCTCATATTCCGTACGGCACACGATGACATTCGGTTGAATACCGATACTGCGCAGCTCTTTAACACTGTGTTGTGTCGGCTTTGTCTTCACTTCTCCAGCAGCCTTGATATAAGGAATCAAGGTTACGTGGATATACATCACATTTTCCCGTCCGATATCACTCTTGATCTGGCGAATGGCTTCCAGGAACGGAAGACTCTCAATATCACCTACGGTTCCACCAATCTCTGTGATTACAACATCAGAGTTGGTCTCCCGGCCTGCGCGGAACACGCGTTCTTTGATCTCATTCGTAATGTGTGGGATAACTTGTACAGTTCCGCCCAAATACTCTCCACGACGTTCCTTGCTGATTACGGATGAATAGATCTTACCTGTCGTCACATTGTTGTTCTTTGACAGATTAATATCGATAAACCGTTCATAATGTCCAAGGTCAAGGTCAGTCTCCGCACCGTCATCTGTTACGAATACTTCACCGTGCTGATAAGGACTCATCGTTCCAGGGTCTACGTTAAGATACGGATCAAATTTCTGAATCGTTACCTTTAGACCTCTGTTTTTGAGCAGCCTGCCCAGCGAAGCGGCAGTAATGCCCTTGCCCAGGGAAGACACAACGCCACCCGTTACAAAAATATACTTTGTCACTGTAAAACCCTCCTAAATAAAGTCCAGACATAAAAGCGGCGCATGGTGTTTATCGTAACCCGTTTTACTATCATCAAAACAGGGGAAATCAAAAGTTTGATTCACTGGGGAAAACACTTGGCGTCGTCCCGCGAATTACATAAAACTACAGCTACTTTGCATCTAAAAAAACAAAAAAGTGACACCCGTAGAACCGGGGCACTTTTTATTTTAAAAAACGCGTTTATTAACTTACATGATAAGCCCATGCAATAGTTTACTCTGACGATCCCCCACTGTCAAGGGAGGAATTATACCATCAGCAAGACTCTTTGAAATTATTTATCTTACTTGTCAGCTTCTGCATCGTCTTCATCTGAGTCATCTTCTGCATCATCTTCATCTGAGTCATCTTCGTCTATGTCATCTTCATCGATCACGACATCTTCGTCGACTTCTTCTTCGCTGTCGTCGTCGGAATAGAGGTCGTCGCGATCTTCATCGATAGCGTCGAAATCCTCTTCTTCGGCAGCGTAGTTTTCTTCTTCTTCAGCAAAGTCGTCATCTTCCAAATCATCGTCTTCATCGTTGATGATACGCACGCGTTTGGTGTTACCAACCGGATCATCAGAGCGCTCTAGAGGATACCAGCGTTTCAATCCCCAAAGGTTGGTTCCGACACAGGCAAAACGCCCATCAATGTTAATCTCGGTATATAACTGGGCAATAGTATCTTGGCTTTGTTGATCGGTCATGCCGCGTAACTTGGCTACCTCGACCATCAGATCACGGTAATAATACGGCGTATTGGCTGCTTTAAGTACCAGAAAGGCAAGATCCACCATTGGCATTTCTTTAACTTTCTCAGGGTCTAACTTTAAATTGAGTGGCGTACTCACTAAAGGACACTTCCTCTCACGCATTGTTCACATTACGTTTTATTTCAATAATATCCATTAACAAAACTAAGTAAAACCTATTTGACAACAAATTGCAAGTCAAAAGCGCTATCAGCTAACAGAAAGAGCCTTCAGGCTGTTATCCATAGCAGAAACCTGTCTCCATCTTGAAGAAGGATAAAGCCAAAACATATGTACCCAAGTGAAACTTATACTTCCTTCTAAATTTAAAAAAGGCGGAGGAAATCCTCCGCGCATGACTGTATCCACGCCAAGGATCGGCTCCTTACGTGATGTTACAAAGAGAGTGTTAATCTCTTCTGTCTATTTTATGTAAAGCGCCGTCTTTTGACACGATGGGCAGCCCATTTCGTTAAAAAAGGGCAAGTTCCCATTCGGACCCCCTCTTCCACTCATACAATATGGCAGCAGGGCACCGAGGAGGGGACAGCGAAACCTATGGACTATCATAAATTTTGGCACATGCTTCTTGAAGAAATATCGGTTGCCCCCAACAATGGTGAGCGGCGTATTCTTACCTTCAATGATCCCCGCCAGTATACCGGAGCATTTACACNNAGCTGCGGCAAGTGCAGGTATCTCCGCTGATCCGGGCCTTCTTTGTGCCTGCTGCCGGAGCTGGAAAACTAATGAACCGATTTGCAGATCTCCTAAATGTCGAAGAGGATCTACAAATACAAATCCATTCTATAGCTAACGAAAAGAGCGGAACCGCCACACTCCCTTGGGGGGTGAAAGCCATTCACGCTCCTCAGGCATGGTCCAAATCAACCGGAGTTCACGTCAAAATCGGCGTAATCGACACTGGTGCTGATTATCGCCATCCCGATCTGAAGCATTCATTAGCCTCTGGGGTCAACTTACTACACCGCGGAATGTTGCCGCTAGATGATAATGGACACGGGACTCACATCGCCGGCACTCTAGCTGCGGCAGGAGGAACACGCGGTATGATGGGAGTAGCACCGCGAGCGCTGTTATACCCAGTTAAGGCCTTTGATCATAGCGGCTCCGCCTATGTATCGGATATTGTGCTGGGCATTGATTGGTGTGTACAGAACAGAATCGATATCATCAA
>DOJM01000327.1:2275-5637 GCA_003529225.1 Paenibacillus sp. | reverse complement strand
AATCCCACAGATGATACCCTTGGGTTAGTATCTTATCTCTATAAGCTTTTGTTAAATAAGGTTTACTACCATAAGGTGTACGAATCAGTGTTGTACTTTTACCTGTAATCTTCTTCAGAATTGCATTATCGTCATTCATCTCTTTCAACGCAGAAGCTGGAGAAGCATAAAATTTATCTTTCACATGTGTCATGCCGTGTAAAGCAGGTGCATGTCCATCTTTCACTAAGCGTTTCACTTGAGACGCGTGTGCGTTCATGTTATTTCCTAACATAAAGAAGGTTGCCTTCGCATCATACTTCTTCAAAATATCAAGTAGTTGAGAGGTTGTAGCGGATGGTCCATCATCAAAGCTAAGATATACGACTTTCCCCTTTGTGCCTGTCGTCCCTGTAGTTACATTTTGTTGCAAAGCCTTTTTATGTTGATTCACGAATGCAGCATCGTCTAATTTAGCTCCGGAATTATACACCCTTAGTAAAGATTGAGCTGGCTTAAACGAAATTGAAAATCCAAGATAAGAGGTCATCTTCACAGGAACCATCGTTCTACCATTTTTCACAAATGTTTTCAGCGGAATAGCCTTTCCATTAGGGAGAAGAGCTGTTGCGTGATCATTCAGCAGTTCGATGGAACCGTTGTTCCCTTTAACATGAATTCCAACACCCTGAAGGGTAAGATTAAGATTCAGTTCTAGGGACAAATCACGCAGTGAAACATAATATGTATCCTTTGTCGACACTGCATCAATTTTAGTTAATTTATCGTTCACCCCTAATTTCAGGGATCCTGCCGCACCCGCTGCATTCACTGTATCTATCTCTCGTACCAAGCCCGTACATACGAATAATACTATAAATAATAGCCACACTTTCTTTTTAAACATCTTAAAAAATCTCCCATCTCGTATATTTACCTATAACATTATCATAGATTAATAGATAGAAATTTGAGAGATTGTAACTTAATACAGAATAATTTGTTACCCTTTTCGACTTTCGCAGATATTTCGACAAAATTCATCAAACGGAGATTTCGGCCAAATCCTTTCACACCAACAAAAAATGGTTAAATTCCAATCCTTTTGCACAAAATAGATGTGTCCAAATTAGCAACTTTAGTTAATTATTGAACAAAGTTTGAACGAAAAAAATAACCATTAAACAGCGCGGTTACAGTGATCTTTATCATATCATTAGGAACTTGTAACAAATTGATCACACATATTTAACTTGATCGCCATTATTAAGGTCTATTATGGCTTAAATGGGAAAATAAGTCTTTTGCTTTCTTTCTCATTAGTTCTTACTATATATGAAGGTAATGATGAGGGTTAATTAATAGAAGTATTGAAGGAAGGAGCTTAAGCATGAACAAAAAGGGACCGTTATACGCTTTATTTCTCAGCCTAATTTTACTCTTGCCAGGATGCAGTTCAATCGCTGTTCTGAATCCGAAGGGGCCGGCTGCGAGAACTCTGTCTGACACGATCATTCTCTCCATTGTTGTGATGCTCGGTGTGCTAGCAGTTGTCTACATCTTATATGTCTTTGTACTTTTGAAGTACCGCGCTAAGAAAAGTAACGAAGATTATATTCCTCCTCACGAGGAAGGAAACAAATGGTTGGAGGCCATCTGGATTACAATCCCGATTATTATCGTGGCATTCCTCTCCGTGGTCACTGTCAAAACGACAGTAGATGTAGAAAACGTTGCAGCGGATTATAAAGATCAGAAACCGCTTGTAATCTATGCTTCCTCCTCCAACTGGAAATGGCATTTCAGCTATCCTGAGGAAGGTATTGAAACCGTAAACTACGTGAACATTCCAGTTCACCGCGCTGTCGAGTTCAGATTATACTCTTTCGGTACGATCTCAAGTCTCTGGATCCCTCAATTGGGAGGACAAAAATATGCGATGAGTGACATGCTTACCACTCTGCATCTTTCAGCGGATACTGTAGGTTCTTATACCGGAAGAAATGCGAACTTTAATGGTAAGGGTTTTGCCCACATGGAGTTCGAAGCCCTTGCGATGACTGATAAGGACTATCAAGAATGGGTAAAAGATGTTAAAGAAACAGCAGGTCCATTAACCGAAGACGAATTCAAAAATCTTTTGAAAATGGAATATGTCGGACGTAAAACATACACCAACACTCACTTATCCTTTAGCCCTCCTCCGGGAGACCATGGCGACCATATGAGTAATAATGGTAAAGAAATGGATATGGATAATGGAACTATGGAGCATCAGGATAATAAAGAAATTCATCCGTCTCCAGCACCATCTAGCGAGACGGAGTTTAACAGCGAACCTAATCCAGAACTGGATGAACAGAGCACCACACATGAAGGACATTAGTCCATGTTAATTGAGCAAATTGAAAGGAGCGATTCCTAATGGATTGGGATAAATTCAAGGTTCACGGTGAACCCCTGATTTACGGAGCTATGGCAAGTATTGTTCTGGCTACAATCGGGATTATCGTCGGCCTGACCTATTTTAAAAAATGGGGATATTTATGGCGCGAATGGTTGACTACGGTTGACCACAAACGTATTGGGATTATGTATATCCTCGCTGCGCTACTAATGCTTTTCCGCGGCGGCGTTGACGCTATGATGATGAAGCTGCAAACTGCAGCTCCAGATATGAAATTCCTTGACTCACAGCATTACAACGAGGTATTTACAACACACGGCTTGATTATGATTCTCTTTATGGCCATGCCGTTTATTATCGGTCTGATGAATGTTATCGTTCCGCTACAAATCGGTGCCAGAGACGTTGCCTTCCCGCGTCTTAACGCCGTCAGCTTCTGGCTCTTCTTCTTCGGAGCAATGCTGCTTAACATTTCGTTTGTTATCGGGGGATCACCTGATGCTGGCTGGTCTGCATACTTCCCACTAGCAAGTATAGAGTTCAGCCCAACGGTTGGTAACAACTACTACTCGCTCGCGCTACAAATATCAGGTATCGGTACACTCCTCACAGGCGTTAACTTTATTGTAACGATTCTGAAGATGCGTGCTCCTGGCATGAAGTTGATGAAGATGCCAATGTTTACTTGGTCCGTACTAATCACGAACGTAATTATTGTTTTCGCCTTCCCAGTGCTTACGGTAGCGCTCGCGTTGATGATGTTCGACCGGTTGTTCGGCTCTCAATTCTTCACGATGGCCAACGGCGGTATGGATATGTTATGGGCCAACCTATTCTGGGTATGGGGACATCCAGAAGTATATATCGTTGTATTGCCGGCGTTCGGTATTTATAGCGAAATTATCGCCACCTTCTCCAAAAAGAATCTGTATGGTTATACATCCATGGTCTTTAGTATGTTGATTATTTCCCTCTT
>DOJM01000327.1:469-2265 GCA_003529225.1 Paenibacillus sp. | reverse complement strand
GTTAAAATATTTAACTGGCTATTCACTTTACGAAAAGGGCGAATAACCTTCACGACACCTATGCTATACACCCTGGCGTTTATTCCGATCTTTACGATTGGTGGGGTTACAGGTGTCATGTTGGCTATGGCCAGTGCCGATTACCAGTACCATAATACGATGTTCCTGGTAGCGCATTTCCACTACGTTCTTATTCCAGGTGCCGTGTTCGCCGTTATCGCAGGTTTCCATTACTGGTTCCCTAAAGTATTCGGTTTCCGCCTAAACGAACGTCTTGGCAAGCACGCCTTCTGGTGGATTATTATTTCCTTTAACGTAGCGTTCTTCCCGCTGTTTATTCTTGGACTTATGGGTATGACTCGTCGTCAATACACCTACTCCGCGGATACCGGATTTGGACCGCTAAGTATGCTCTCGTTTGTCGGGGCAGTTGGTCTAATGATTGGTTTCGTTATTCTGGTCTATAACATCTACTGGAGTACACGTTATGAGCCAAGAGATACCGATGGAGATCCATGGGATGCACGTACACTGGAGTGGGCAACCAAGAGCCCGATTCCGGCTTACAACTTCGCAGTGGTTCCAACTGTAAAAACACGCGATGCCTTCTGGACTTCTAAAATGGACAAAGTACCACTCTTTGAAGATAAGATTACTAAGATTCATATGCCTAGCAATACAGGAAAACCATTTATTCTGGGTGTTATCTTCTTCGTCGCAGGATTCTCTCTGGTATTCAGTCTCTGGATTCCAGCAATTATCTCCGGAGTAGGCATCCTCATCGTTCTAGCGGCTATGTCCTTCGATCGGGATCACGGATTCTACATCCCTGCAGAAGAAGTTATTGCTACTGAAAAGAAATTGCGGGGTGAGACAATATGAAAATAGATGCGTCTAAGCCGCTTGAATACTCAACAGAAGAGAATAGTAATAAAATCTTTGGCTTCTGGGTCTTTCTAGGAGCAGAGATTGCACTGTTCGCTACGTTGTTCACTGTTTACTTTGTAATGGTAGACCGTTTTGCCAGCGGCCCTAGCGGGCCGGACCTTTTTGAAATTGGTCCAGTGATGATCGAAACATTACTGCTGTTGACAAGCTCATTTACGATCGGTCTTGCAGTTCATGCTATGCGGCATGGTTACCAGAAAGCTATGATGGTCTTTTTTGGACTAACCCTACTAATGGGTCTCGGCTTCCTTGGTATTGAAATCATGGAGTTTGTCACTTATGTTCACGAAGGGGCTACACTTCAAACCAGCGGATTCCTTTCCAGTCTCTTTGTACTGCTGGGAACACACGGAGCTCACGTATCGTTCGGATTCCTGTGGGGTGCGGCTATCTTAATCCAGTTGAAGCGTCAAGGTATTACTCCGGCTACGGCCAATAAATCCTTTATCTTCTCGCTGTACTGGCATTTCTTGGACGTTGTCTGGATCTTTATTTTCAGCTTCGTCTATCTGAAAGGACTGATGTAGCATGATGAAGCAACTGTTTCCAATTCGCCATGTAATGGGTTTCTTAGCCTCTCTTGTCCTTTCTGTGGCTGCACTTGCTGTAATCTACCTTGATCTATCTAATAGTGCGAACATGGCTATCCTGCTTATTACAGCGCTCATTCAGGCTTCCCTGCAGCTCTTCCTGTTCATGCATATTGGAGAATCAGCTGATACCAAGAAAGAACTCTACCTCAATATCGCCTATGCCTTATTCGTTGGCTTAGTTACGATTTTTGGTACGCTCTTCATCTTCGTATGGGGCTGGTATGCTTAACTCCATTCAATAACACACAAAAGGAC
>DOJM01000327.1:0-305 GCA_003529225.1 Paenibacillus sp. | reverse complement strand
CTGCGCTGGTGTCTTGAACACCCACTGCCCCTTTATCAGATATAGCATTGACCTGTTCCATTGCTGCTGCTACACCTTGTGACTCTAAAGAGACATGCGCAACTGCCTCTCTAATCTCTTCCGTCTGCAGCGTAGCTTCTTTAATAGAACTTTGAATCTCATGAAACGCTTGAGATACGAGCTGACTTTGAACTACGCCGTTAGAGACTAGCTCAGAGCCGAAAGCCATTGATTCTACTGCTTTTTCAGTTTGCTTTTGAATATGCGTAATAATATCTGTTACTTTCAGTGAACTGTTTCGCGTC
>DOJM01000502.1:2029-3447 GCA_003529225.1 Paenibacillus sp. | reverse complement strand
AGGTGACGTACATGATATTGGTAAGAACTTGGTGGAGATCATCTTATCGAATAATGGTTATCAAATCATTAATTTGGGTATAAAAGTACCACCCGAGACCATTATCGAAGCGTTTCGTCGTGAAAAAGCTGATGCGATCGGATTATCTGGACTACTCGTGAAATCGGCACAGCAGATGGTGCTGACTGCGCAAGACCTACGCACGGCTGGGATTGATGTGCCGATTATGGTAGGTGGTGCTGCCTTGACTCGCAAGTTCACCAAAACACGTATCCGGCCGGAATATGATGGGCTAGTATTGTATGCTAAGGATGCTATGGATGGACTAGATATTGCTAATCGGCTTATGAATCCTGTTGAACGGGAGAAAATTGCCGAGGAAATTCGAGTGGAAGCAGAATCAGCAGTGGCAGTTGCTCCTAAGCAAGAGCTTCCTACGCTGACTAGAGCTGTACGCTCCAAAATTTCTCCAGATGCACCTGTATTTATTCCACCGGATTTAGAGCGACATGTCATTCGTAATTATCCATTGGGGCATATTATCCCTTATGTGAACATGCAAATGCTGCTCGGTCATCATCTGGGGTTACGAGGTTCTGTAGAGGCGCAGTTAGCTGCTGGTGATGAGCGGACTGTGGAGTTGAAAGGTACTGTGGATGACATTCTACATCAAGCGATGCTGGAAGGTACGATTACTCCTCATGCGATGTATCAATTCTTTCCGGCACAATCAAGTGGAAACGATATTATCGTGTATAATCCACAGAATACAGCCGAGATTCTGCATACCTTTACTTTCCCAAGACAAGGTGTTGAGCCTTATCTCTGTCTAGCGGACTTTTTGAAGTCGGTCGACAGTGGAATGATGGACTATGTTGGATTCCTCGTGGTAACTGCGGGACACGGTGTTCGTGAGCTCTCTACAGCCCTTAAGGATAATGGAGATTATTTACGCTCACATGCGTTACAATCTGTAGCGCTGGAAGTTGCAGAAGGATTAGCGGAGCGTGTTCATCACATGATGCGTGATACATGGGGCTTCCCAGATCCTGCAGATATGACCATGAAACAAAGACATGGAGCAAGATATCAAGGGATTCGCGTATCCTTTGGTTATCCTGCATGCCCAGATCTGGAAGATCAGGGACCACTATTTAAACTGTTATCCCCAGAGGATATCGGCGTTCACCTTACAGAAGGCTTTATGATGGAGCCCGAGGCTTCCGTTTCGGCGATGNNGCGCAGTATTTTAATGTAGAGAAGCTGTAATTCTTTCATTTATACACCCGGTCTGTAGGGGGATTGTATCCCTTTCAGCGGAACCTCCCGTAACTGGGGGGTTTTTTGCTGGAAGAAGGACGTTTAGAATAGATAAGAGATTGTTCAGCCAATAAGAAGAGGGGAGGAAAAAGGATGGA
>DOJM01000502.1:0-2021 GCA_003529225.1 Paenibacillus sp. | reverse complement strand
ACCAACTATACAACGCAATGTAACGTCGATTGCATTAAGACTTCTGGAAGAACGCCGTAGCATTTGGATGTTCGATTGCGGGGAAGGGACTCAGCATCAGGTTCTTCGCTCACCGATTCGCCTAGGTAAGCTGGAAAAGCTATTTATTACACACTTACACGGAGATCATCTATTTGGTCTTCCAGGTCTATTATCTAGTCGTGGTTATCAGGGAGGGACTTCGCCTTTAACGGTTTATGGTCCACCTGGATTGAAGGCATACTTAGATATATCCTTAGCTGTGAGCCAATCCCGAATTCCATACAAGATTGAGATTGTCGAGCATACAGGAGGAACGGTATTTGAGGATGATGGTTTTAAAGTGGAGGCAGCATTATTAGAGCATCGTATTGATAGCTATGGTTACCGGGTAACGGAAAAGGATAGTCCCGGGAGCCTCAATACGGAATTACTAAAGAGTTATGGCTTAAAACCTGGACCGTTATATGGAAAATTAAAAAAAGGTGAAGATGTTATAACGGATGAAGGTGTTCGTATCAGCGCTGCTGATGTTGTTAGAGAACCTAAAAGAGGGCGTATTGTTACGATCTTGGGAGACACAAGACCTTGTTCAGGAGCTTTAGAACTCTCACTTCATGCAGACCTTATCGTTCATGAAGCAACCTTTGCTCATGATCTGGCAGAAATGGCGTATCAATACCATCACAGTACCGCACGTCAAGCTGCAGAGCTAGCAAAGGAAGCCAATGCAGGCCAACTATTGTTGACTCATTTCAGCTCTCGTTACAGTTCGTCTGAAGAGTTGATTCCTTTGCTGGAAGAAGCGGAGCTCGTTTTTCCAGAGACATTGTTAGCGGAGGAATTCGGCACATATCCAATTTATCGAAGACAAAATGGGCAATTGGGGAAATGATTATTTTCCGGGAAAGCGCAGGAAATGACAGTGCTATGCTAAAAAATGCTGGATGAGTCTCTCGTTCGATTTCATTCGACGAAGTGTGTTAGATTTAAAGTAATTACAGCGTGTAAGAGGTACGAATGGCTGGAAATCTTGCCGAAAATAAACGGGCAATACCACCAAACAAAAAGTATTATTAATGATTCTAAATCCAAGCTGGGCTTAGGTTGAATGTTCATTAATACCATTATTAATTTATGACATTAATTAATTTTTTTATGGAAATAGAGGGATTTATAATGGAACAGANNNNTACGTTATACCATGGGCATAAAATGATTCCTGGTGCTGATTTACTGATTAAAGGTCTGCGTGAAGCGGGCATTCCTTTTTTATTTGTTACCAACAATTCATCGCGTACAGCGGCTAATGTGGCTGCACATTTATGTGGAATGGGAATCGATGCGAAAGCTGAGGAGGTATGTACCTCATCAATGGCGGCCGCACGTTACATAGCTGAAGAATCACCTGGGGCTGCAGTGGCGATACTTGGAGAAGAGGGTTTGCATGTGGCTTGTACCGAAGCTGGTCTCCGCATCGTCACAGACTCACCTGATTATGTACTGCAAGGCATCGATCGCTCCTTCAACTATGCGTCGCTCTCGCAAGCTTCGCGCTGGATTCTGGGAGGAGCAAAGTTTGTACTCACTAACCCAGACCTAATGCTGCCATCAGATGATGGCATAATGCCAGGCGCAGGAACGATCGGAGCAGCCATCGAGGCTGCTAGTGGAGTGAGTCCGGTAGTGATTGGCAAGCCGGAATCCCATTTAATCAAATTTGCAACAGATCTTCTTGATATCGAGCCTNNGTGGTAGTTGGTGATAATATGCGTACAGATATAGCAGCTGGAGTAAATGCGGGCTGTCGTACAGTTCTTGTATTTACCGGATTAACAAATGCAGGAAATCTTGACCACTATAAAAACATTACAGGGATCTCACCAGATGAAATTTGTGCCGATTTAACTGAACTTAAAACGTTTCTCGGTGTATAATAGCTAGGATCTTATTACTTCACCAACCTAGAGGGGACGATGAGCTATGCCGGAACTGCCGGAAAT